>JBMFMV010000067.1:0-8879 GCA_049970495.1 bacterium | reverse complement strand
GTAGCGGTTATGTATGTAGGTAAGCTAGTAGAGATGGCAGAGACGGAGGAGTTATTCAGGAATCCAAAGCATCCATACACGGAGGCATTACTAGCAGCAGTACCGAAGCCAGATCCGAAGTACAGAGGGATGAGGAAGCTCTTATTTGGAGAGGTAGCAGACCCATCAAATCCGCCGAGTGGATGTTACTTCCATCCAAGGTGTCCATATGTGCAGGACATATGCAAGGTAGAACATCCGCAGTTAAGGAATCTTGGTAATGACCACTTTGTAGCCTGCCACTTCGCAGAAAAATTGAGTCTTGTAGGGATAGAATAAAAACTAGTATATAAAGGGCCCCTAAATAGTAGGGGTCTTTTCGCTTTTTATTACTCTCTAAATTTAGTAATCTTAATAGGGGTATATACGGGTCCAGTAGCGAACAGTCGGCTTTGCATTAGTATGATTGAATCTACAGTAAAAGAGATTGGACCAAAACCTTTTTCTAAAGGTAACTTCTTTATATCTTTTTTTACTCTTCCTAATGTAATATGGGGTGAGAATAATTTATCTGCAGGTTGAAACCCTTCTCTTAAAAGAAGGCCCTCTATAGTGTATGCGATATCTTTCAAAGTATTGCTACCTTTCTCTATTCCAACCCACAATACATGAGGGAATTTCCCTAATCCGCTCAATTCAACTTCAAACGGAGAGAACCTAGATCCCACTTCATCTAATATTTTCTCTATTTGTAATACCTTATCTTCATCTATCTCACCAATAAATCTGAGTGTTATATGAAAATTTTCCTTTTCAACCCATTTTACATTAGAAATACTGTGTTTTAGAGAAGTGACTAATCTATCTAGCTCTTCCTTTATATTTTCCGGTAGTTCAATGGCAATAAAAACTCTCATATGGACCTCCTTAGCATATCTAGAGCCCATTGAACCGCCAAAGATCTAACCCTAACTCTATCTCCTTCGAGTTGAAAGTCTTTACATACAACCTCATTATCCTTTACTAATCCAATGCATACATAACCAATAGGCTTGGTAGCATCTCCTGCGAGTGGTCCTGCATTTCCAGTAATACCTATGCCAATATCACTAGAAAATCTATCTCTTGCTATTCTAGCAAGGTTCTCAGCCATCTCTAGACTTACCTCACCTGCGTCAAATATATAAGGGGGAACCCCTAACGCCTTTTTAGCTTGTCTAGAATACGGGATAAAGCCCCCTTTGAATATCTCAGAACTTCCGGGTATATCAGTTATCTTTTCAGCTAATAACCCTCCCGTGCAAGACTCTGCAGTTGCTATAGTAATTTTTTTCTCTTTTAATTTCTTTACTACAACCTCTACTAAACTTTCATCGTTGGTGGTGAAAACGTACTCTTCTAATCTCTCTTTTATTCTTTCAAAGAGTCTTTGAGCATTTTCCCCTCTTATAAATAACTTTATTTCTAGAGGTTCGCCAATAAGTATGTCAATATTTGAAGGGTCCTCTTTTATAATGTCTAGGATTTTTGACTCAACCATTGATTCCCCTAAGCCAAAGACCCTTATGGTAAATAGTGGATTATTTTTACTATATAAATTCTCCAATCTTCTTTTGACAATATTCTCCCAGATGTCTTTTGCTTCTTTGGGAACACCAGGCAGAACTACTATGTCTTTATCATTGTATCTGACCCAAAACCCAGGGGCAACACCTACGTTATTTTTAAGGACTTCTCCTCCTTTTGGTATAAAGGCTTCCTTAGGAGTTCCAGGTCCAAATGGTCTTTCCCGTAAAGAAAAGTAGTATTTAACATTTTCAAGAGCCTCCTCAGAAAATACTAATGGTAAGCCGGTAAAAAGAGAAACTGCCTCTCTAGTTAAGTCATCATGCGTAGGTCCTAATCCACCAGTGATTAATATAAGGTCAGCAACACTTGCTGCAAATCTCAAGCTAGAGACTATACTATTTATCTGATCCCCTACATTAAGCATACCCTTTACCTTTATGCCAAGTTTTATTAAGTCTTGAGCAATAAATACTGCATTAGTATTTACTATAGACCCTCTTAATAATTCGTTTCCAATCCCTATAATATAAGCCTCCATGACTTTATTCCCTCCAAAGTCTTCCCCAAAAATCATAGCCTTCCAATCTTTCTAGGATAATATCTACAAACTTACCCAGTATATCTTCTTTACTCTCTATAAAAACTCTAGAATCTATATCAGGTGCATCTAGATATGTCCTTCCTACAAATATTTTATTCTCACTGTTAGACTTATTAATTACATTTTCTACAAGAACCTTGATCTTCTTCCCTATAAGATCCTTATGGAAATCTAAGGTAATTCCCTTTTGTAAGGATTGTGCCTTTCTTAATCTAAATCGTTTGACCCTCTCAGGAATAGGGTCTCCAAGTTTATAAGCAGGTGTACCTTCTTCCTGTGAGTAAGTAAAAAATCCAACCCTATGAATCCTTTCTTCTGAAAGGAATTCTAGAAGATTTTCAAATGCGCTCTGTGTCTCAGTAGGATACCCAATAATGAAGGAGCTCCTTATAACTACATCAGGTATCTCTTTGATAAGTTTTATAGCCCTTTCTGAAACTGCTCTACTAGGCCTGCCCATACTTATAAGTACAGTATCATCGATATGTTGTAGAGGGACATCTACATATTTTACAATCTTGTCAAGATTAGCTATAGCTTCTACTAATGGTTCATCAATCCTACTTGGATATAGATAGAGTAACCTTACCCAAAATTCGCCATCTATACTATTCAAATCTTTTAAGAGGTTAACCAGATTATAGCCTTTATAATTGTAACTAGTTAAGTCCTGAGCTATTAGCACTAACTCTTTACTCCCATTTTTTAAAACTCTTTCCGCTTCTTCAAGGATATCTTCAGGCTTTCTTACCTGCAGACTCCCCCTTATTAAGGGTATAGCACAATAACTACATCTATTATTACATCCATCTGCTATTTTGAGATAATAAACTAGCGATGCCCTTTTTACCCTAAAGTTAAGTAGATTTTCTAAATTTCCATCTTCCAGGACTCTTTCACCAGCTATTACTCTATCAATAATATTAGGAAAATCTTTTATATTACCAAGCCCTACAAATGCGTCTACTTCTGTGAATTCATTAAAAAGCTCTCTAAGATACCTCTGAACTAGACAACCAGTGACAATAAGTTTTACATTAGTTCCTTTTTTTCTATTAATATATCTTAGTATATAATCTATAGCTTCCTCTTTTGCAGGTCTTATAAAACCACAAGTATTCAAGATGATAACATTAGCCTCGTTTATATTTTCTGTGATACTAAAGCCTGAACTTTCTAGTATAGTAGCTATCCCTGAAGAGTCTACCTCATTCTTAAAGCAACCTAAGGTATGTATATAAACTTTCATTCTGGTAGAAATTCCCTTTCTAGCACCTCGCCCTTTTTACCTAAAATTCCTAATTCTCTTCCATTTACTGTAATACTAATACCTCCCGCATTACCCGTCCTAACTATTATCTTTTCTTTTCCTTTCCAAGAATAAAAATCTCCATTGTTTAGAAATCCCTCAAATTCTTTTTTATTATCTACTATAACTCTAAGCCAGGAATATTCTAGGCCTCTTATTTCTACAGAAACCTCCTTCTCTTTTGTTGGTGTAGGAGAGATGAGCTCTGAAGTCTTAACCTTTGTTGTTTCAATCTTAGGTGGCATATTAGGTATTTCTTTCGGAGGCTTAGACTCTCTCGGTTGTATACTTTCTGTCTTAGGTACCTGCCCCTCTCTTTTAAGTATAATATTTGCAGGATTCCAATGAAAGATAAAGACTATGACTATAATAAATATAATAGCTGAAACAACTACTAGAGCATAAAATAAGGGGGAGATTTTTATCTTTTTATCTCTTTTCTCCTCCTCTAATTTACCTGCCTGTCTTAACTCCTTATCTAGGAGGGGAGATAAATCTTTATAATCTAGAGCAAGTATAGAGGCATAAATCTTTAAAAAGCCTCGAATATACACTGGCTCTTGCAGTTCTTTATAATCACCCTTTTCCAATGCCAAGATTACACTCTTCTTTAACTTAGTTATCTTAGCGGCTTCTTCTATGGTTAGACCAAGGCTTTCTCTTCTTTCTCTAAGTATATCTCCCAACCTTATCTCATTCACTTTTCAAAAGGTATTCCGTCATAAGCTGGAGCTACTGCCCTCCCCACTACTCCTATTAATACACACATAGTAACTATATAAGGTATCATCTGTATAAACTGAGTAGGTATACCAAATCCTTCTAATCTCATTCTTAACGCTTCAGCTAACCCAAAAAGAAAGCATGCAGAAAAAGAACCTAAAGGTGTCCATCTACCAAATATCATCCCTGCCAAAGCTATATAGCCTCTCCCTGTAGTCATTCCCTCTACAAATACTCTTGCATGCTCTAGACTTAAAAATGCTCCACCTAAACCACCTAGGATTCCACTTATAAGTACTCCACTGTATCTCATCATTATAACATTTACCCCCAAACTATCTGCTGCATAAGGATTCTCCCCACAAGCCCTAAGTCTTAATCCATATCTAGTTTTAAAGATAACTACTTGACTTATTATAATTACAGTAAACATTATAACTATAAGAGGAGAGATTTGCCAATTTGTTCCAGGGAAGCGCCATTGCACCATACCTTCAATATGTGGAGAAGATCCAGCAGCCTTAAAAATCAGCCTAGACAAAAAAGTGGTGAGTCCAGCAGACATTATATTTAATGCTGTACCACTTATTATCTGATTTATTCTGAACGTTATAGAGACTACTGCATGTATAAAGGCTATTAGAAAGCCAAAGGACATAGCTGTTAATAATCCAATCCATGGATTGTTAGTAAAATAAGTTCCAACCACTGCTCCAAATGCACCTACAAGCATTATGCCCTCTAAGGCTATATTTACAACACCGCCTCGTTCACTAAAAACTCCACCTAAAGATGCAAAAGTTAATGGGACAGACATCCTCAAAGCCGAAATTAGAAGTTCTAGTGATAAAATTCCTCCAATCATTCGCCTTCCCTCTCTAATCTCTGTAGTAGTCTAAAGATAAGCTCGTTCCCGATAGCAACAAAGATAATTATTATTGCCTGAATTACACGTATAAGCTCTCTCGGCGTATTAGTAAATACATCCATAGCCAAAGCTCCCCTATCTAATATACCAAAGAGTATACTTGCAAGTACAATCCCTATAGGATTATTCTTTCCAAGAAGAGCTACCGCTATTCCAGTGAAACCAGTGCCCCGAGAAAAGCCATCCAAAAATCTATGTCTATAACCCATAACATCGTTTACCCCAGCTAAACCTCCTAGTGCGCCACTTAGAAACATTACAAGAATTATAATATAATTAGGATTTATACCGCCATATCTACTTGCCTTAGGATTTAAACCTACCGCCTTTATCTCATAACCCCACCTTGTCCTCTCTAAAAGATACCAGACTATTACACAGAACAGTATAGATATGAAAAAAGTATAATTCAGTGGGACACTTGGAGATAAATTTATCCCTAATTTGTTGAGCAAAGGATACACTCTAGGGATAATGAATCCACTAAATAATTCCTTGGTTTGTGGTATGGGATTTATCTGCCCTGGCTCTTTGAATGGATTGTTAACTAGATAGTTTGTGAGAGCTATCGCTATAAAGTTCAACATTATAGTATTTATGACTTCATGGGCTCCAAAACGAGCCTTGAGATAGCCAGCTATTACTCCCCATAAGCCTCCAAAGATCATTGCAAATAATAAGCCCATAGGAATTCCTATTAAGGGACGAACATTAAAGGTTATACCGAACCATGCACAAGCAAATGCGCCTATATATATCTGTCCCTCAACTCCTATATTAAAAAGACCTCCCTTAAAGGCTAAAGCGACCGCTAATCCACTAAAAATAAGAGGAGTAGCATTAAAGAGGACATAACCCCAACCATCGACCTTTGTGACAGAGTTTATAAGTAAGATTTTATAGACAAATAGTGGATTTTCTCCAAGGATGTATATAACTATGGCACCTACAGAGAATGCCAATAAGACAGCCAAAAACGGAGCCAATATATTTATTAATATTCTCCTTATCATATCAGTCTTTCCTTACCCCTGTCATATATAAGCCTAGTATTGTTTCATCTATTTCTCTAGGAGAAAGGATTCCTACGATCTCTCCATTATATATAACCGCTATCCTATCACTTAGAGTCATTATCTCATCTAGATCGGAAGAGTGTAATAATATGGACATACCCTTTTTTCTTGCAGATAGAAGCAGTTTATGAATCATCTCCGTAGCCCCTATATCTAGACCTCTAGTGGGCTGCGAAGCTATAAGCAGTTCAGGATTTGAATATAACTCTCTCCCAAGGATAACTTTCTGCTGATTTCCACCAGAGAGAAATCTGACATACTTGTCTACCGAGGAAGTCCTTATATCATAAGCCTTTACAATATCATTTGCGGTCTTTTTAATTACAGGAAGATTTAATTTCCCCCTTACCGTATATGGTTCTCTATAATGTCTCCCAAGTATAATATTCTCTGCCACAGTAAAATCTAAGATTAGCCCTGTTCGTTGTCTATCTTCTGGGATAAAACCAATACCTATCTCTCTTAGTATTCTTGGGTCTAGTCGCTGAACTTCTCTATTCTTATAGAATATCTTACCGCCTTCTGGAGTCAATAGCCCTGTAATTATTTCTAAAAGTTCTCTCTGTCCATTACCTTCTATCCCTGCTAGTCCAAGTATCTCTCCTTTATAGAGAGTAAGATTAATGTTTCTTAATCTTGGAGATAATTTTACACCTTCAAGTCTTAAGATTTCTTCTCCTCTTTCGTATGACTCAAGTTTTGGAGATTCTAGCGTCTTACCTATCATAAGTCTTGCTAAAGTTTCTTCTTCGGCATCTTTGCCATTTAGTTCTCCAACTACCTTACCCCTTCTCATCACTGTAATTCTATCAGATATTCTAAGTACTTCCTTAAGTTTATGAGAAATAAAGATAATAGTTTTTCCTTGTCGTTTTAAATTATTTAAGATTTCAAAAAGCTCTTCTACCTCTTGAGGGACAAGAAGAGCAGTAGGTTCATCCAAAATTAAAATTTCTGCACCCCTATAGAGGAGTTTTATTAACTCCACCTTTTGACATATACCTACAGAAAGGTCTTCCACTTTTTCTTCAAGGGGAACAGATAGTCCATAATCTTTCATCAATTTCTCTAGTTCAGAACATACCGAATCTTTGTCTAATACTCCCCTTCTAGTTACTTCTTTACCCAAAATTATATTCTCCCAGACTGTAAAAGGTGGAACCAGCATAAAGTGCTGGTGGACCATCCCTATCCCTAATTTAATAGCAACGGAAGGATTAGATATTTCTACTTTCCTTCCCTTATAAAATATTTCACCCCTGTCGGGGCGGATAAGACCGTAGATTATATTCATCAAAGTAGTCTTACCCGCCCCGTTTTCACCTATAATAGAGTGAATTTCTCCTTCTCTGATCTTTATGTCTACATTATTATTTGCCAAGACCCCAGGGAAATATTTAGTTATACCCCTAGTTTCTAAGACATACTCTGCCATTTTACTTGGTTGAAGGAACCACTATCTTACCTGTAATAATATCTAACCTTAACTGTGCTACCTTCT
The DNA here is from genome assembly GCA_049970495.1 of bacterium. GTDB lineage: Bacteria > DUMJ01 > DUMJ01 > DUMJ01 > DUMJ01 > DUMJ01. The sequence goes on along the minus strand of JBMFMV010000067.1, from coordinate 1,193 downwards.
TCCTAACAGATTCAGGTATAAGCTTCTCATTATATTTGTCGTAAGCTACTCCTACGCCATCTTCCTTAAGGCCGTATACCTTTATCCCGCCAGTGAACTTACCCTTTACTAAGTCCTCGATGGTCTTGTATATCGCTACATCCACCTTCTTTAACATGCTAGTCAGGACATAACCTGGAGCAATCCAGTTCTGATTAGAATCTACACCAATAGCAAACTTCTTCATCTCTTTTGCCGCCTCTATAACTCCTTCGCCAGAGGCACCAGATGCATGATAAACTATATCAGCCCCTTGCCTAAACTGGGCCATTGCTAATTCCTTACCCTTGACAGGGTCTTTGAAGGCTTCACCGGTAACACCTATATAGTTTACCAAGACTTCTGCCTTTGGATTCACATACTTAACTCCAGCTCTATATCCAACTTCAAACTTGTGGATCAATGCCATGTCCATACCACCAACAAAACCAACCTTATTGGTCTTGGTCATAAGTCCAGCAATAGCTCCAACTAAGAAAGACCCTTCATGTTCTTGGAAGACCAAAGAACGTACATTAGGTAATCCTTCTACTACTCCATCTACAATGGCAAACTTAGTGTTAGGAAATTCCTTAGCCACTTTGGTAAGTGCATCTGTAAAAAGAAAACCGACTCCTATCACAAGATTATAACCCTGTTCAGCTAGAAGTCTCAATAGCTCTTCTCTATTAGCTCCACCTTCACCTGGTTCTACATCTTTACCTTCTACGCCTAACCTCTTTATAGCTTCTTGTAGTCCCCTATAAGCTGCATCATTAAAACTCTTATCCCCTCTTCCACCAACATCGTATACTATTCCTACTTTTACCTTAGCAGCATAGCTGAAAGGATTAAAGCAAAATAGTAGACTTAAAACCAGAATTCCAACCAAAAACTTCTTCATAGATGATCCCTCCTATAAAATTTTATCAATCTCTTCTGACAACTCTTACTCTTCCATCTTCTCCTCTTTCTACATAACCTTCAGCTTCAAGTAAGTCTATTATCCGAGCAGCTCTTCCATAGCCAATTCTTAACATTCTCTGCAAGAGGCTTGTGGATATCGTTCCTTTTTGCTTAAGTATCCTCTTGGCTTCTTCTAGATACTCATCACCTCCGTCCCCACCACTACCAAAAGCAACATCATCTTCTTCTAGCTCCTCTTGAGTAACTAT
>JBMFMV010000066.1:0-9265 GCA_049970495.1 bacterium | reverse complement strand
TCCAAAGATATTAAAAGAGTTTCAGATAAGATATTTTGTTATAGGAAGGACTCATCCTAAGGTGGTAAGAAACGAAGGGGAGAAGTATAGAGAGAAGTTACTAAGAATAGTATCAGAACTAGGTATTGAAGATTATGTCGTTTTTGTAAATAGATACCTTACTCAAGAAGAGATAATAAATTATCTTGAAATGACCGACATATATATTACTCCATATCTAAACCCTCAGCAGATTACTAGTGGAACACTTTCGTATGCTATAGGGTTAGGTAAGATAGTAGTCTCTACCCCCTATGTATATGCGAGAGATATGCTTTCTAATGGCAGAGGTTTCCTGTGCAAGTTTAGAGATCCTAACTCGATAGCAGAGGTCATACTTTACCTTTTAAGAAATCCTGACGAGCTTAATAGAACTAGAAAAAATATATTAAATCTTAGAGAAGAGATGAGTTGGGGTAATGTTGGCGCCAAGTATATCAAGCTCTTTCAGGAGGTGACAAGTAATGAACCTTATATGTATAAAGGGATATCCAGAGCTGTCTCTTACACATCTTAAAAGACTTACTGACTGTTTTGGGATAATACAACATACTAAATATGGAGTACCGGATAAAAAGACAGGTTATACTACTGACGACAATGCCAGGGCTTTGTTAGTAGCACTGAAATACTGGAATATTATTAAAGAAGAAGAGCTATTAGAACTAGCTAGGATATATCTAGGGTTTATATGGTATGTACTTAGAGAAGATGGCTGGCTTCATAACTTTGTCTCTTATGAAAAGACGTTTCTAGATAATATAGGGTCTGAAGACAGTTTTGGTAGAGCCTTCTTAGCCTGCGCCTATACTTATAATATAGCTCCAACCGATATGGCTTTATGTGCAAGAGAAGTTCTAGACAGGATGAAAGTACATATAAGAGAAATAGGATCTCCTAGGGCAATAGCTCTTCTCTTAGCAGGTAGTACTCTGTATAAGGAAGGGATAGAGACGATAGTTTGTCTAGCAGAAAAGATATTAAATCTATATAAGGATAACGTCAAAGAGGACTGGAAGTGGATAGAACCCTACTTGGCTTATGACAATGGAGTTATACCAATAGGGTTTCTTTCTGCTTACTTAATTTTGAAAGATAAAAAATATTTAGAGATAGGCTTAGAGATTCTTGAATTTTTAGCCAGTTACTCTTTTAAGAATGGAATATTTGTTCCTCCTGGTAATGAAAGATGGGAGTTAAATGTAAGTGGTGAAGGAAGACCAATTTTCGATCAACAACCTTTAGAAGCCTCATCCTTTATAGAAGCTTGTAGAATAGCTTTTCATATTACTAAAGAGGATAAGTATGTAAAATGGGCAATGAATGCATTTGATTGGTTCTTTGGGAAAAACATAATAGGAGAAAATGTGTATGATCCTAATACTAAGGCATGCAGAGATGGCATCAATAGATATGGATTAAACCTAAATGCTGGAGCAGAATCTATATTATCTTACCTTTCAGCATATCTTTCAATATATGAAATGTTAACAGAAGAAACTCTTAATATTCTACAGGGGGTGGTATAGATATGAAAGTTTTTATACTAGCAGGAGGGAAAGGAACAAGATTATGGCCTCTTTCTAGGGAAAAGTATTCAAAGCAATTTCTAAAGTTAGTAGACGGGAAAGAATTATTAGAATCTACTTATGATAGAGTTCTAAATATAGTAGAACCAAAGGATATAATTACTGTTACAAATTCTGATTACTATTTCTATGTAAAAGATATATGTTCTAGATTTTCTAAGGAGATGGAATATAATATTATCTGCGAGCCAGTAGGGAAAAATACTGCTCCTAGTATTGCTATAGCATGCCAGTATTCAGTAGACATCTTAAATAGTGATATAAACGAAGTTGTATTTGTTTTTCCTTCAGACCATCTAATAAAACCAGTAGAAAGCTTTGTAAAGTATATGAGTATAGGGAAAGGTATAGCCGAAAAGGATTATCTAGTTGTATTTGGTATAAAACCTACTAGGCCAGAGACAGGTTACGGATATATAAAGTTGGGGAGAGATATGGGAGACTATAGTATAGTTGATAGATTTATTGAAAAGCCTACTCTGGAAAAGGCTAAGAGTTATATACAAGAGGGAAATTATCTCTGGAATTCAGGTATATTTGCCTTTAAGATATCTACATTTTTAGAAGAGTTGAAACTTTATCAGCCCGAGATTTATAGTATTATAACCAAAGGCTATAAAAGCGCATTGGAAAATTTTGAGAATATGCCGTCTATATCAATAGATTATGGCATTATGGAAAAGTCAAAAAAGGTGGCTGTAGTTTCTATGTCTAGTATATTATGGAGTGATATAGGCTCATGGGATGCTTTGTATGAGATTAGAAGAAAGGATGAGAATGGTAATGTGCTTATTGGAGACGTATATTCTCTAGAGACGAAAAACTCACTGATATTCAGTAATAACAGATTAGTAGCAACAATTGGAGTAGAGGACCTTATAGTGGTAGAAACGGATGATGTAGTACTAATAACTAAAAGAGGAAATGGACAGATGGTTAAAGATTTGATAGAAAGGTTAAAAGCTGATAAAAGAGAAGAGGTCATAAATCATACAGAGGTATTTGAAGCTTGGGGTAGGCATAAGACGATAGTAGATAGTAATGGATATAAAATAAGAAAATTACTTATAAAGCCCGGGAGTCTTTTGGAATCTGATTTTCACGGTGAAAGAATGGAGTATTGGATAGTAACAAAAGGTTTAGCAGAGTTAGAAGCTAAAAATATGAAATACAGACTAAAAGAAGGAGATAGTATAGTGTTACCAAGTTGTAATGTACATAGGGTAAGGAATTTGGGTGATTTCCCTCTAGAAGTTATAGAAATACAGATGGAAAATAGCTATAATTAGTCTTATGGATTGCGTTAAGGAGAAAGAAAAGATAATCTCTTTTCTAAGAGCTGAATTAGAAAAAGAGAAAAAAGACGGATTTGTCTTTGGATTAAGTGGAGGTATAGACTCTACTGTAGTTGCTTACCTACTTAAGGAAGCGGTAGGGAAGAATAAGGTCTTAGCTTTGATCATGCCAGATTTAGATTCGGAACCTTCTAATAAAAAAGATGCATTATTAATAGCCAAAACTTTAGGAATTAAATATAGAGTAATCCCTATTACTGAGGCACTTCGTTCCATAGGGGTCTATAAGGAGGTACCCCTATGGATATTTTTACTTAGACCTTTAAAGATTAAAGTAGTAACTGCTATATATGAAAAATATGCTCGCATACTAGGTAAACCATTATTTTTTGCTATTAAGGACGGAGTAAATCCAGATTTATATTGGTTTAATAGAGGTAAAGCATATTATGGTATAAAACACAGAATAAGAATGGCTGTTTTATATTTCTTCGCAGAAAAAGAGAACTATTTAGTGGTAGGCTGTACTAATTTAACAGAAAGGCTTATAGGATTCTATGTCAGATATGGGGATGATGTAGCTGATATAACTCCTATCTCTCATCTATACAAGACAGAAGTTATAGAATTGGCTAAATATATCGGTGTACCTAAAAAGATAATAGAAAAGGCTCCAAGTCCAGATTTGATACCTGGGCTTGTAGATGAAAGAACTATTGGTATAAGTTACAGGGAGATAGATTCTATACTAAAGAGCTTTGAGGAAGGAAGATGTCTAGAAGAGATCGAAGATAAAGTAGATAAAAAGATGGTAAAATTGCTTTATGAGCAGTATGTATGGATAAAAGAACAGAATAAAAAACCTTGGAGGTTGGCTAGATGAGTATTGAGATATCTAAAAATGAAAGATACCTTATAATTAATGCTGATGACCTTGGGATGTGTCATTCATCTAATCAGGCAATCTTTGCACTATTCGAAAGTGGTTTTATTTCGTCTAGTACATTAATGGCACCGTGTCCTTGGGTTAAAGAAGTGGCGGAATACTATAGGTCTCATCCGGACATTGATATAGGGGTTCATTTGACCTTTACTAGTGAGTGGAAGTTATACAAGTGGGGACCTGTAACAAAAGGTAAGCCTGTGAGTTCTCTAATAACTCAAGAGGGCTATTTCCCTGAGAGTACAGAGGAAGTTGAACGTAAGGCTAAAAAGGAGGAAGTAAAGGAAGAGATTGGAAATCAGATAGAGTTAGTAAGGAGGTTAGGAATCGAACCATCTCATTTAGATAACCATATGGGGAGCTTATATGGACTTAATTACGGTAATAGTTTCTTAGATATCGTCTTGGAATTCTGCGAAAAGTATAATTTCCCTTTTAGATTACCTAAGAAGTTAGATAAAGAAACTAGAAACAAACTGCCAAAAGAAGCTATTTCTAATTATGAAAGGATCATAGAGTTGGCAGAAAGAAAGAATATAAGACTGATAGACCATCTACTATCTTATCCGTTTTCTAAGGAAGATGGAGAAGACTACAGAACATTTAAGAAAAAGGTGATAGATATACTTAGGAATCTAGAGAGCGGTGTAAATGAACTTTATATACACCCTGGATTAGCTACAGAGGAGTTAAAGGCTATAAATCCTCACTGGGAAAAACGTTATATGGAGTTTGAATTGTTTAGAGATGAAGAAGTCTTTAAAGTAATCCAAGATGAAGGGATAAGACTTATAAGATGGAAGGATATTAGGAATTAAAAGGGTCATTATTTCTATTTATGTAATCGAGATAATTTTGAAGAATCAACGCAGCAGCTATTTTATCTATCAATTTTTTATCTCTTTTACCTATCTCTCTAGCTATTCTTTCCCCCTCTACTGATGTCAATCTCTCGTCCCAAGTAATTATCTCTATCCCAGGTATTGTCTTGAGTATGTCCATTACTTTGAACAATTCTCTAGATAGATAGCCTGGTGTACCATTCATATTATTAGGGAAACCGATTACTATCTTTGCTATATTATATTTTTTTATAAGCTTCTCTATATTTAGGCGTAAGTCTTCAAGACCTTTGTTTTCTAAGGTGGCTAACCCAAAGGCAATCCTATTATTTTCATCACTTATAGCAATTCCTATTCTCTTAAGACCAAAATCTATGCCTAAATATCTCATACCACCTTTATAGAAAAATCAGGACATACTTGTGCACAATAGCTACAAAGCACACATTTATCGGTAATTACTTCTACTCTGCCATTTACCAATTTTAGAGCTTTCTGACCACACCTATCTACGCAGATACCGCATCCAGTACACCAAGGCTCAATCTCTATATGCCTAGGTTTTCTTTTTGAGTTTTCAATTAAGTTTTTATCGACCTCTACTCCATTAAAAAGAGCTATGTCTAATTTTAATTCTTCTACATTTTCAGTACCTATAAGAAAAGAGTGTATAAAATCTAGGTTTTTTATATATCCTATAGCTTTATCTATAGTTCTTAGAAGATGCCCTCCCCCAAAAACTTTCATTCCGATTATCCCAATGTTAGTATTGTAACAGTCTAATAAAGCTGATTCCATAGTCTCCATAGTTCCGTCATATATACCAAGTCCAGCATAATTTACAATAGCCATAACTATATCTATAAGTTCTAAAAATTCTAACACAGCTTTAACTCCGCTAATCCTATGAGTTGATATACCTATTGCCCTTAAATCCCCTTTCTCTTTTAATTTCTTCATATATTCTAGTGCATCTATATGTCCTTCTACTGTAAAGGAAGACTCCTGCTCATGAAGCATAAAGATATCAATATCTCTTTTCATTAATCTCTTAGCAGTAAGAAGGCTTTTATCTACAGCTTTTCGATCTATAGCGTAAGACTTTGTTATGACTAATGCATCACTAAGACCCTTTAATGCTTTTCCTAATAGTTCATAATTTTCATATATTTCTGCAGTGTCAAACAGATTTATACCGACACTATACGCGTATGATATTAGTGTACAAAGATCGTTTTTATTATTTCTATAAGAGGCAAACGGTAATGTTCCTAATGAAATATTAGATACATATAAATTACTCTTTCCCAATTTTACTTTTCTAATAATTGAACTCTTGATAGTTTCAGCCATACCGTTTCTCCAAGACTATCTATAAGCTCTACTATCCTTTTAGGAGAAGGATAATCTTTACTAAAAAGCAAAGGAACAGAGAGAGAATTTTTATAATTAAAAATGCCTACTTGAGTAAGTTGTTCATTGGAGTGTATCCAATCTTGTAAACCTAGATTTTTTAATCCTTCTTCCAATTTAAACTTGTCTGTATCCCCTAACCATTGAAAATTGTATAATCCACCTATAACTGATTCGCCGAGCTCTGATCGTGGCATAAAGAATACATTGTTTACATAGATTCCATAGGGTGCCACTTTGTTTATTCTACTCTTTATATCTAGACAAGGTTCTTCCAATTTTAAATCCAATAATTCTCTTTCTCCTTCAAAACCCACCGGCAATGGTGGAGAGAAAGAAAACTTAGGTCTAGGGTGGAACCCTTTAGTAAAACTTACCTTAATAGACGACCTTCTGATTATTCTCTCCCAACACCTTATTAAGTCTAGATGAGATATGAAGACTAAAGGACCAAACTTTCTATATTCAATACGTACAAACACCACAGTTATAGCATCCTGCCTTTCTGCAATCTTCTCTTCTAATACCAGATAAGCTCAATTGATATTCGTTCCATAAAAATTCTTTCCTTATCCCTATATCTACAAAGTCCCAAGGAAGTGGTTCTGAAAAACTCTTTTCTCTTAAATAAAAACTTATATCTATATCATTCTCTTTGAAAGCCTCTTCCCATATATCCCAAGAAAATCTATCAGTCCAGGCATCAAATCTAGCTCCTTTTTTCCAAGCAGTAACTATGGCATTACTTACTTCTAGTCCTCCCCTAGTTAAAATGCCTTCTAATAAACTTACTTTAGGATCATGCCAACTTAAATTTATCCTTTTGTCCAACTTTCTCCTTATAAGTCTAATTCTCTCTTCCGCCTCCTCTATAGTTATCTGCCTTGCCCACTGAAAAGGAGTATGAGGTTTGGGAACAAAAAGAGAAATACTTACATTCAGGTCAACTTTTTTATATATCTTTCTGATATCATTTAGTAAGTTAGCTATACCTAATATATCTTCTTCTGTTTCAGTAGGAAGTCCTATCATAAAGTATAGCTTTACTGAATCCCAACCTTCACTAGATATTATTTCCATTGTTTTAAAAATGTCTTCCTCAGTGATATTTTTATTTATCACATCCCTTAATCTTTGAGTACCAGCCTCCGGAGCAAAGGTAAGCCCTCTCTTTATCTCACCTATAGCTTTATAAAATTCCCTAGATATTGTATCTATTCTTATAGAAGGGATAGAAACAGATATATGGGATGGAATTAAGTTTTCTTTTATATATCTAGTCAAACCTTCTAGATTGCTATAATCGCTAGCACTTAAAGCTAGAAAACTTATCTCTCCATACCCAGTAGACTTGAGTATTTCTAATGAAAGCTTCTTTATAGTCTCTAAACTTCTCTCTCTTACAGGACGATACAAAAAACCAGCTTCACAGAATCGGCATCCCCTAGTACATCCCCTCATTATTTCGACTACTGCCCTATCATGGATGATTTCTGTATTTGGTACAAGAGGTTTAGTAGGATATGGGGTATTGTTTAAATCTTTCACAATCCTTCTTCTTACTGTTTTACTAATGCCAGGGACATAGACTCCATCTATCTTACTTAGTAATAATAATAGTTCCTCCTTATTTCTACTATTAGAATGCCATTCTTTAAAGGTATCAATAATTTCATTAATAATCTCCTCTCCATCTCCTATGACAAAGCAATCTATAAATGGAATAATCGGCGCAGGACGAGATGTACATTGACCTCCTGCAATAACAAGGGGAAGAGATTCTCTCTCTAAAGAAAAGATAGGGAGTCCGCATAGATCTAATATAGTAATTATGTTAGAATAGTTAAGTTCGTAAGATATAGAAAAAGCCAATATATCAAATTCATTTATAGATCTACCACTTTCTAATGTTAGAAGGGGGATCTTTCTCTCTCTCAGTAGTTCTTCCATATCTACCCAAGGAGCAAATACCCTTTCTGCTATAGAATCTTCTCTTTTATTAATAATGTCGTAAATGATGGAAAAGCCTAGGTTTGACATTCCTACCTCATAGGTATCAGGAAAGGCAAGGGCTATTTTAATCTTACCAGCTGGATCTTTCTTGATTAAATTGTACTCTCCTCCAATATAACTAGCTGGCTTTTTTACTCTATAAAGCAGATCAAATGGATAATTCATAGTTCTCTCCTTCTGCTTATGGAAGATAAGATACCTATCTCAAACATATTAACTATCAGTGCGCTTCTTCCATAACTTATAAAAGGTAGTGGTATCCCTGCTACAGGTAAAAGACCTATTGTCATTCCTATGTTTATAAATGTATGTATACATAGAGCAGATATTATACCTATACCTATTAGGGTTCCACCTCTAGTATCACTCTTGAAAGAGATGTATAGACCTACTAAGAATAGCATTACAAAAAGTAAAATAACTACTAGAGCACCGAGAAATCCAAATTCCTCTCCAATAATAGAAAATATAAAATCCGTATGTTGTTCCGGAATAAATTTTAACCTATTCTGAGGACCGTTAAGAAGTCCATAGCCCCAAAGCCCTCCAGAACCTATTGCTAGCTTAGATTGTATAATATGATATCCTGCTCCTAAAGGATCTCTAGTGGGATCCATAAAGGTGAGTATCCTTTCTTTTTGATAATCTCTCAAAAGATACTTCCAAGCTAAAGGGATACTTATCAAACCTAAGACAATTAAGCTTTCTAAATATTTCATTGGTAGTCCAGAGATAAATATGATACTTACAAATATAACTATAAAAATTAGTGCAGTCCCCAAGTCTGGTTGTAAAGCAGTAATAAGAAAGGGCAATAAGGTAATACCTAAACCTGTTGTAAATATAGTTAAATCTCTCCATTTCCCCTTTTTATGCTCAATAATTGCAGCCAACTCTATAATTAATGCTAATTTAGCTAATTCTGAGGGTTGAAAACTAAACCCTCCTATATACAGCCATCGTTTAGCTCCTTTTATAGGAGAAGCCATAACTAAAGTAGCGCCAAGTAAGATTACAGAGATTAAGTAAAAATAAGGAGCGATCCTTAACCATACTTTATAGTCTATATATCTTAGAATGATAATTATAGGAATCGTCAAAATAACAGAAATAAATTGTTTATCCCAAAGT
>JBMFMV010000065.1:0-9638 GCA_049970495.1 bacterium | reverse complement strand
GTCTCAAATAGTTTCATATCTAGACTTGCTAAGGCGATCTCTAACTGTTGACTCCTCTTATTTAACTCCTCGTTGAGTACCATTATCTCTTCTAAGGCATTCTCTAACTCTCTTTCTCTTTTTTCTATCTCTGTAAGGTCAGTAAATACAATAAGATAGTTCTCTAGCTTTTTATCTATGTTTACCCTTCTTATAGAGGCAAGTACCGGTATCTCTCTTCCATCTTTAGATACTATCTTTATTCTTCCCTTACAGCTTTTATCATTTTCCAAGCAATCCTTTAGAGCTTCTGAAATTCTTTCTCTTTCTGAAGAGCTGAAGAGTTCTAAGAAATTCATCTTTAAGGCATCATCTTCAGAGTACCCTGTCATCTCTAGAAGACTTCTATTTACAAATTTAATCTTTCCACCGCTATCTAAGACTAGGACCCCTTCACCCATCTCCATTAGAAGATTTTCTAGATAGGCTTGTTCTTCTTTAAGTTTTTCTTCTCGCTCTCTTATAGTATTACGCATCTCTTGGAAGGATTTAAGTATATCGTCTACTTCGGTAAATCTAGAGGTGGGTGATCTCTGTGGCAAGTCACCTAGGACATAGTCTAGGGCTAATTTCCTGAGTGTACTAAGAGATGTAGTCAATTCCCTCAAAGGGACAAGAACTAGCATGAGAAAGATAGATAGAAGAAGAATAGTTATACCTATCATAAATCTAAAGTTTCTGTAGGAGTGAAAGAGTATATCCTCTTTTTCTACAGTAGCAAGAACCTTCCAATTTGTATCTGGGATTGTGATTATACCTACTATATAATCCTTTCCATCTATCCTTTTAAGTCTTATACTTTTATAACCATCATCTAGAGAAATTTCATTCAATATCTTCCCCGTCTCAGTAGGGTCAGAACTAAATAGAACTACCCCTTTATTATCTAATATCTTTATAGTTCCTGTTCGGTGAAAACTAGCAGAAGATACAAGATAATTGAGCTTTTGAGTCCCAACTAACAATCCTCCTATAATTAATCCATTAAAAGAATTATCTTTTACTATAGGCACTATAAGTGCAACCCCGTAATTTCCTACTATATCTCTGAAACTATCACTTATATAGGGTTTTAGGCTCTCTTTTGTCTTTTTAAAGTATTCTCTATAGCTTATATTTACTCTTTCTAGTTTTTCCTTCCTAGACCAATACTCTACAATATTACCATCTTTGTCTATATGTAGAATAGTATCGAAGTCTTCAAGTAGATTATTAACTAAGGTAGAAATATTGGTATCTTTATCTTTTTGACTTATCTCATCCCTTAGTAGTGAGAGTAACTTTGTCTTTTCATCTATCATGCTCTTTATATTTTGAGAAACTAGGTCCATTATAGTACTCATATGGTCGTAAGCTTGTAAAATGGTATGTTCATTATTCCTAGTGTACGCTATATAGGCTACTATAAAACTAGAGATAATAATACCTGAGACTATAATAGTTATGGTGAGTCTTATAAGGGAAATCTTTCTTTTCATACCTTTGGTATCAACCTCTCGTATGATTCTTGCATAAGTGGAGAAGAGATGATAAAATCCGCAGAGGCAAGGTTTGTTGCTATTGGAATATTCCAGACTGTTGCTATCCTAAGTAGCGCCTTTATATCGGGGTCATGAGGGAGCGGTTCTAGAGGGTCCCAAAAGAATACAAGTAGGTCTATCTTTCCTTCTGCTATCATAGCGCCAATCTGTTGGTCACCGCCTAAAGGACCACTTTTGACCTTAGTAATCTGAAAACCTAGCCCTTCTAGGAGTCTTCCAGTGGTAGCTGTGGCATAGAGTTCGTGTTTAAGAAGTAATTCTCTATTACTCTTAGCCCAATTTGATAATTCCTCTTTTTTATTATCGTGCGCTATAAGTGCAATCCTCTTTTTACTGCCCATTTTAGTAGTAATATATTCCATTTAGTCTTTTATACCCTCCAAGTGTTTCTTAAATAGTTCAGGTATCTCTTTTCCTAGACCTATAAGGTGTATCTCTGTAAGTGAAATCTTCTGCCTTTTGATAAAGTCTATTATGGTATCTACTATAATCTTTGTGCCAAGCTCTTGGGGAAATCCAAATATCCCACAGCTTACAGCAGGGATACTTATGCTTTTTATACCTTTTTTAGTTGCTAGCTCCAATACATTTATAATAGCAGATTTAAGCTTATTCTCTTCATCCCCTTCTCCCCATCTAGGACCAACTGTATGTATAATATATCTTGCCTTTAAAGAGCCAGCGGAGGTTATTATGGCTTTCCCAACCGGAAGGGGTCCATATGTCCTTATGTATATATCGCTCTCTTCTTGTATAATCCTTCCTCCCTTTCTTACAATGGCTCCCGCTACCCCACCTCCATGTTGGAGATAGCTATTTGCCGGATTTACTATACACTCTACCTCTTCCTCCGTTATATCCCCTTCTATGACTTTAATCTTAGTATTGTCTATCTCTTTCTCTAAAATGACCCTATTCATTTATATCCCCCCTATTAGAAGAATAAAGATAGCCTCCTTAAGGCGTTGACCTCTTCTCTCTGTCCTAGTTTGGCTTTTTTAATAGCTTTTTCTAGTATCTCAATAGAAGTATCGTAGAGTTTTCTATCTACAGGATATGGATGTCCGTCCTTACCTCCATGGGCGAAACTGAACCTGGCAGGGTCCTTAAAGCTTGGAGGCTGTCCATAGACTAATTCACTTATAAGAGAAAGAGCCCTTAAAGTCTTTGCCCCTACACCTTGATAGAGTAGAAGGCTCTGAAAATCCCGAGGCGGATTCTGATAAGTTTCTAAGAGGATACTCCTTAGATTTTGGGGCTTTATTTCATTAGCGCTTACCGGGTGGTGTTCTGGTAGATGTAATATTACCTTCTCCCAATCTTTGACAACCTTATCTGGCGATTCCCTGCTCAGTTCTGTTATAACCTTTCTTGTCTCTTCGCTCTCTCTGGCTACAAGGTTCAATACTAAATCTTCAAATCTTTCACTACATATAGCCTTATGAGGTTCATCTACAAAACTCTTTACCTCTTCTCCAAGCCAGTGATATCTTCGGGCATACCTATTATTAGCATTCATACCCTGTTGTATTACACACCAAGCACCACCCTTAGTAAAGACCAAAAGATGATAGTAAAGCTGATATCCATCCTGTATAGCATTATTATCTACTCTTGCTACAAGCCTACTCAAATTTATCCATCTTTCCCCATCAAAACCTGCCCTATCTGCTAATCTTCTAATCTCATCAGGGGTATGTAGGGCAGTTTTCCCTTTTCCACCAACTATAAACAGACCTGTCTCTAAGGATATTTCTTTTAAGCCCTCTTTAAGGGCACCACCTGTAGTAGTTGTAAGACCGCTAGAGTGCCAATCAAACCCCAAAACACAACCAAGTGCCTGGAACCAATAAGGATCAGAGAGATTTCTTATGAGATCACCGACCCTTCCCTCAATGACAAAGAGAAACACTATCTCTCTAGCTAGCCTCTTCATTCTCTGAAAGAGCCAGCTAGGCGCTTTACCATTATGTAGAGGTAATTCTGCTAGTCTTCTCTGTATAGAATTTCCTCTTTTAAACATTAATGTAATTTTAACATAAATACTTTAACTTTTGCATATTTTCTACGTATGACTATAGGTAACCTTACATCAAATATTGACTAAAAGTTTATAGCAACTTATTATTATTTTATATTATTTATTATTAATTTTACTAAGTATGAGGTGACTTTAAGATGAAAGTGGTAATTATAGGGAACGGAGTTTCTGGAGTAAGTGTGGCTAGTAATCTTAGAAGGCTAGATAAAGATATCAGTATAGATATATTTACTGATGAACCATACCATTATTATCCTCGTCCTAGACTTATAGACCTATTGGCAAACAAGATTACCTTAGAGGAGATATTCTTCTATAAGGAAGACTGGTATATAGAGAATAACATTAATGTCCATTTGAATTCTTTAGTAGAAAAGATATATCCTGAAGAAAAGAGGATACTCTTAGACAACGGAAAAATCTTTAATTATGATACCCTTATCCTCGCTAGTGGAGCTAGACCTTCGCTCCCTCCCATTGAAGGATCTAATAAACTAGGAATTTTTAGTATTAGATGGCTAGATGGTGTATTGAATCTTAAGGAAAGAGTGGAAAAGTCAGGTGAGGTAGTTGTTATAGGGGGTGGACTTCTTGGTTTAGAAATAGCTTCTGCCTTACAGACCTCTGGAGCTAAAGTAAAGGTTATAGAAATACTGCCATGGCTTTTACCTAGACAGCTAGATGAAACTGGAGGGAATCTTTTGAAAAAGATATTAGAGGCTAGGGGTTTGGAGATCTATACTAATTTAGCAACAGAAAAGATTCTTGGTAACGAAGAAGTAACTGGTGTGATGACTAAAGATGGAAAAGAATTTAAGTGCGATACTGTAGTTATTTCTGCAGGTATAAAGAGTAATATAGAACTCGCAAGAGACTGTGGACTCAATACTAATAGAGGAGTTATAGTGGATAGCTATCTCAAGACTTCTAGAGATGATATATATGCCTTGGGAGATGTAGCAGAATGGGAGGGTAAGGTATACGGTATAATACCTCCTATCTTAGAACAAGCTAGAATAGTTGCAAGTAATATCTTAGGTGGAAGGATAGAGTACAGAGGAACAGTCCCTTCTAACATATTAAAGGTGGCTGGAATAGACCTATTCTCTATAGGTATTATAGATAAGACAGAAGGTTATGAAGTTATCTCTTTTTTAGATGGAGATAAGGGCATCTATAAGAAGTTTGTCATAAATGATAACAAGATTATTGGAGCTATTCTTCTAGGGGATAGAAAGGATGCAGTTTATATAGAGAGGGTGGTAAAAGAAGGAAAAGATATCTCTAAATATAAAGAGGATATTGTTTCTAGTGACTTTGATTGGAGAGTAGTATAGTTTCCAATCCCTTGAAAACATATATTTATTCTGTTATACTTATTTATGGTATCGGGGCGTAGCGCAGGTTGGTTAGCGCACCTGCTTGGGGTGCAGGAGGTCGAAGGTTCGAGTCCTTTCGCCCCGACCATCTCTTTATATTGGAGGACAGACAGTATTGATAGGTACTAAGCACTATGATGTAATTATAGTTGGCTCTGGTCCTGCAGGTATATTTTCTGCCTATGAGTTGACTAAACTTTCTTCTACTCTAAAGATTCTTCTTATCGAAAAAGGTAGACTTTTAGAAAAGAGGATATGTCCGTCTAGAACGAACGGGGACATCTGCTATCATTGCGTCCCCTGTAACATAATGAGTGGATGGGGAGGAGCAGGGGCTTTTAGTGATGGAAAACTTACCTTTTCTGTAGAGGTTGGGGGTAGACTTAGTGAGTATATATCTTTAGAAGAGTTCAAAGAGATTGCAGAATATGTAGATAGAGTTTACCTAGAGTTCGGCGCTCCTAATGAAGTATTTGGAATAGATGAAGATAAGATTTATGATATTCAGAGGAGAGCCTCTAAGGCTGGACTAAGGCTTATACCGGCTAAAGTAAGACATCTAGGTACAGAAACTTGCAAAGAAGTTCTCTCTAAGTTTTATGCTTATCTCTCATCAAGGATATCTATCCTTGATGAAACTCAAGTAGAGAGTCTTATAGTCAATGATGGACAGGTAAGAGGTGTTATTACAAACTTAGGAGAAATATACGGAGACTATATAATAGTAGCACCAGGTAGAGACGGAGCTGATTGGTTAATAGGAGAATTAAGACGACTTAACCTAGACATAATTAGAAATCCTGTAGATGTAGGAGTTAGAGTTGAGATACCTGCAGTGATAATGGAAGAACTTACTAGTATCCTTTATGAACCGAAGTTAGAGTTTTATTCCAAATCTTTTGATGATAGGGTTAGGACATTCTGTATGAATCCTTATGGAGAAGTTATAACAGAACATAGCGATGGAGTTATAACCGTTAATGGCCACAGCTATAGGGATAAAAAGACAGATAATACTAATTTTGCAATACTTATAAGTACTACTTTTACAGAGCCATTCAAAGAACCAATAGCCTATGCCAAATATATAGCCAGACTTGCCAATCTACTTGGTGGAGGGGTTATAGTCCAAAGATTAGGAGATCTCCTCTCTGGTAGAAGGTCTACAGAGGAGAGGATTAAAAAGGGCATAGTGAGACCGACTTTGCAGTCTGCTACTCCGGGTGATTTGAGTTTCGTATTACCTTATAGGCATCTTACTGGAATCTTAGAGATGCTAAGGGCTCTTGACGAACTTACGCCTGGTGTATATTCCAGGTATACCCTTTTATACGGGGTAGAGGTAAAGTTCTACTCGGTAAGACCAAAACTTAGTAGTTGTTTAGAGACCCAGATAAAGAATCTATTTGCGATTGGAGATGGAGCAGGTGTTACTAGGGGCCTTGTTCAGGCTTCTATGGCAGGAGTTATCTCTGCTAGAGAAATAGCAAGAAGAATAGGAGTAGATGTGGATGGGAGCTATAGCGGTAATAGGATTACATTGGGGAGATGAGGGTAAGGGTAGGATAGTAGATCTCCTTGTTAGGGACTGTGATGGTGTTGTTAGGTATAATGGTGGTCCAAATGCAGGACATACACTAGTTGTCAACAATGAGACATTTAAGCTTCATCTTGTTCCTTCTGGAATCCTCCATAAAGATAAGATTAATATTATTGGTAATGGGGTAATTGTAGACCCTAAGGTGCTAATAGATGAGATCAGTGAACTTAAGAGCAGGGGTTTCTTTAATGGTGAGCTCTACATATCGGATAGAGCACCTTTACTTTTACCATATCATAAAATTATTGATGAATTAGAGGAGACATTTAGGGGAACTTTTAATCTAGGAACAACTAAGAGGGGGGTGGGTCCAGGTTATACAGATGAGGTAAATAGATCTGGTTTAAGAATTATAGACCTATTTTCTGGCTCATTTGAAGAAAAACTTAGAAGGATATGGGACCTTAAGGTAAAGATGTCTCCTTGTCTAGATGGTAAAGTAAGGATTGATGAGATTATAAAAGATTACTGTAACTATTTTGACTATCTGAAGCCTTACATTACAGATACGATTGATCTTCTACATAATCTTCTTTCACAGGATAAGAAAATATTGTTGGAAGGGGCTCAGGGGTTTCTTCTTGATATAGACTTTGGTACTTATCCATATGTAAGCTCATCTTCAAGCAGTATAGGTGGGATATTTACCGGTTCAGGGATAAATCCAAAGCAGCTTGAAAAGACTTTTGGAGTCGCAAAGGCGTATATGACAAGGGTAGGAGCAGGCCCTTTCCCTACAGAGCTTAAAGATGACGTAGGTTCTTATCTCAGGGAGAAAGGCAAGGAATATGGAACAACTACTGGTAGACCTAGGAGATGTGGTTGGTTGGACTGTGTAGCAACCAAATATTCATGCATTATAAATGGTGTAGATGGGATATATATAACAAAGCTTGATGTTTTAGATGGCCTTACTGAAGTTAAGGTCTGCATAGGGTATGAATACGAGGGGGAAAAACTCTACCATTTTCCAGCATCTCTTGAGATACTAGAAAGTTGTCAGCCTGTATATGAGGTATTTCCAGGCTGGAAGATAGAAGGGAATAAGCTTCCACCTAATGGAAAGAGTTTTGTAAAATTTATAGAGGAATTTCTTGGCACTAAGGTCCTAGGTGTAAGTATTGGACCTGAGAGGGAAGCTCTTATAGATTTATAATAAATTCTTTGATATAATTATCTTGCGGGGCGTAGCGCAGTTGGGAGCGCGCCTGTTTCGGGTACAGGAGGTCGAAGGTTCGAGTCCTTTCGCCCCGACCAATTTTTAATTTGGGGGCTTCTAGATGAAGACATATACAGAAGTATCGAATTTAAGATCTCAGAAGCGGATAGAGATTATAAATATAAGTTCCCAGGTAAGGCAGGTGGTAGGTAGGAGTGGTATAAGGGATGGATTAGTATTGGTTTATTCTTTACATACCACTACAGGTTTATATATAAATCAGAGTGAGCGGAATTTAGAAATGGACCTGGAGGAATTATTGGGGAAGTTAGTCCCTCAACAGAATAGTTATAGACATAATGCTATAGATAATAATGCAGATGCTCATTTAAGGGCTATTTTCTTAGGGAACTATGTTACATTGCCTATTACTAATGGGGATTTAGACTTAGGTGTTTGGCAGTCCATTCTTTTTGTGGAGCTTGATGGTCCTAGAAGAAGGGCATTTATAACTAAGGTTATAGGAGAATAAATAGGGGGAGAGTGAAGATAAAAGATGGCGATTTCAGAAGAAAAGTTAAAGGCTCTTGAAGGAGCAATAGCTCAAATAGAGAAAGATTTTGGTAAAGGCTCTATAATGAGACTTGGAGAAGCTACTGCTAAACTCCAAGTAGAGGTTATACCTACCGGTTCGATAGGGCTTGATATTGCTTTGGGCATAGGAGGGATTCCTAGAGGTAGGATTACGGAGATATTTGGACCTGAGGCTTCAGGTAAGACTACCCTTGCCCTTCATATAATTGCTGAAGCTCAGAAACTAGGAGGCATCGCTGCTTTTATAGATGCAGAGCATGCTTTGGATCCTATCTATGCTAGAAATTTAGGAGTAAATATAGATGAGATGTGGATATCTCAGCCTGATAATGGGGAGCAGGCTTTGAGTATAGCAGATAGATTGGCTTCTAGTGGGGCAGTAGATATCATAGTAATAGACTCCGTAGCAGCCTTGGTCCCTAAGGTCGAACTAGACGGAGAGATTGGAGACCAATTTATTGGCCTTCAGGCAAGACTTATGTCTCAGGCATTGAGAAGATTAACTGGCACATTGAGCAAATCTAAGACTGCATGTGTATTCATAAATCAGCTTAGAGAAAAGATGCAAGGTTCCGGATATGGTCCTCCAGAGGTAACCCCAGGGGGAAGAGCTCTTAAGTTTTATGCTTCTATAAGACTAGATATAAGAAGGATTGAAGGTGTAAAAGATGGGGATGAGTCTCTAGGTAATAGAGTTAAGGTCAAAGTAGTCAAAAATAAACTAGCTCCACCTTTTAAACAGGCAGAGTTCGACATAATATATGGAAAAGGGATATCGAGGTTTGGAGAACTTATCGACCTAGGAGTAGAACTAGGACTAGTAACTAAAGCAGGATCTTGGTATTCTTACAACACTGAAAGACTTGGACAGGGGAAACAGCGAGCAATAGAGTATCTATCACAGCATCCCGACATGGCAGCCGAGATAGAGCGCCAGATTCTAGAGAGTTCGGGGGCTCTAGGATGAATAGTGAGGTGATTTACCATAATTTGGAATATTATTACAGGAATAATAGCTTTCCTAGCTGGGGGAAGCGTTGGTTATATCTATCGAAGATACAAGGCAGAGGGTATATTAAAGAGTGCGGAGAGGGTAGCAAATGAGATAATCGAGAGGGCAAAGGCTGAGGGAGAGAAGAAGAAATTAGAGATTATAGTTTCTGCCAAGGATGAAGCTGAGAAGATAAAGAATGAGGCGGATCGACAGATAAGACAGAGGCGAGGTGAGCTCCAAAAGCAGGAGAGGAGGATACTGCAGAGAGAGTTAGCAGTAGAGAAGAGACAG
>JBMFMV010000064.1:0-9901 GCA_049970495.1 bacterium | reverse complement strand
ATATAGCTAGAAAGAATAATAGGGCATACTGTTCTACATGCGGTTTGATAAAGAGGTATATAATGAACCTATTTGCAATCTTGAAAGGGTACGAAGTGATAGTTACAGGTCATAATTTAGACGATGAGTCAGCCTCACT
Source organism: bacterium (assembly GCA_049970495.1). Taxonomy (GTDB): domain Bacteria; phylum DUMJ01; class DUMJ01; order DUMJ01; family DUMJ01; genus DUMJ01. The sequence continues at coordinate 9,762 of JBMFMV010000064.1, read as the reverse complement.
ATTAGGTAATATTCTCCATTGGCAGATAGTATACCTAAAGTCTCAATCACCTATAATGCCAAAAGAGTTAGGTTTTGCTCGAAAGGCGAAACCATTATGCAGACTAACTGATGAGGAAACAACCAAATATTGTGAAGTTAAGCATATAGATTATGTAGCAGAAAGATGTCCTCTCTCGAAGAAGGCTCAGTCTTTAGTCTACAAAGAAATACTCAATCAACTTGAGGTCCATTCACCAGGAACCAAGACACAGTTTTATTTTGGTTTTTTAGAAAGAGGTAAAAATTATTTCTTAGAGACTTCGGATAACTTGCCTATATCGAGTTGTGAAATCTGCGGACAACCTACAGTTGGAAATATATGCGGATTCTGTAGACAGATGAAGAGATCTGAACTAAACCCCCTCCTACTAAAAAGTACTATAGAGAATATCTAAGAAGTATTTAAGGAGTTTTTTAACTCCTCCCATATCCTTTCTGCTATATCTGGATCTTTAAAGAATGCGGTTCCAATCTGAACTGCATTCGCTCCAAGATTTAGGTAATCTAACACGTCAGAAACAGAAAATACACCACCTGACGCCATTATTGGTATACTAACCTTGTCTCTTATCTCCTTAAAAAATCTTGCATATATAGGTTTTATGGCTGGACCAGAAAGTCCTCCATCGATAGACTTATAAGAGGGAAAGGTATTAAAGAGAGTCAAACCATCAGCTCCTCCATCTATAGCCGACCTTATATAGAGTATAGGGTTGTCCTTTGGTGCTAATTTTACAAAAATCAGCTTTTTGTAGACCCTTCTTAAGATATTAGTAGCTTCAAAAATACTATCAGGACTATTTGTCCAATTTTCACCCTTTACATTCGGACAAGATAGATTTAATTCTATACCAATAATATAGTCTAGGTTGTTTATAATCTCGCCTAATCTTTTAATCTCTTCCAAAGTACTACCAGCTATACTAGCCATTATAGGAATATCTAAAGATCTGTATAGAGGTTCCAATTTCAGCCATTCATATATGCCTTCATTTTCAAGTCCAATAGAATTTATAAGCCCCCCTATGCTTTCTTCTATCCTAGGGGGAGAATTCCCTATCTTAGGATTAAAAGTAACAGTTTTAGGAATAAATAGACCCAGACCTCTAGTAGAAAATATCTCGAAGAACTCTCTTCCCCAACCTAGAGGTCCTGAAGCTGCTACTAGAGGAGTCCTGAGTCTTATACTGCAGAGGCTCCATTTCATTAGAAAATCTCCTTCAAGTTAAATACTGGTCCATCCTTACAGACTCTTTTATATCCATTTTTGGTCTCTATAACACAACCCCTACAGGCTCCAAAACCACAAGCAATGGTAGCTTCCAAAGATATCTCTACTGGGACATTAACCTTTATGTTTCTTAGCATCTCTACAGGACCACAGGCATATATTTTTTGGTAACTGTCATCTACGTACTGGGTTACTAACCCCTTCTTTCCTAGAGAACCGTCTTCTGTAACTACCTCTAATTCTCCAACCTCAGCATATCTTAGGAGTAATTCTTTATTCCAAAAGCTACCTGTCTGCGCACCAAGTAAAAATCTTACATCCCCCTTAAGTTGTCTTCCCAAATAGTATAATGGAGCCATACCACTTCCTCCGCCTACCAAGAGACACTTACCATTCTCGAGAGAGAAACCATTTCCTAATGGACCAAAGATATTTAATCTATATCCTATCTTTCTTTCTGATAACCATCTAGTCCCTTTACCGACTATTTTATAGAGAAAACTCAACCTGTCCTCTTCTACATTAAAAATGCTAAAAGCCCTTCTAAGAACTATATCCTCTCTATCTATTCTTATAAGAAAGAACTGACCTGGTTTAACTGTAATAGACTCGCCTATAGATACAGTAAGAAGAAATAAGTCCCCAACAGGTCTATTGACTAGTACTTCACCGATGTAGATCTTTGGCATAGACAATCTTCCCAGCAACTATCGTTAGAATAGGAAATCCATACAGTTCAAATCCATCATACGGAGAATTTTTCCCTTTAGAGACAAAGTTTTTTACTTCTACCCTTTCTCTATAATTAGGGTCAAAGATTACAATATCAGCTTTCTTCCCTACTGCAAGGTCTCCAGTATCTAAACCTAAAAGTCTAGCTGGATTATAGGAAAGTTTCTTTACCATCTCTAAGGTTGAAAGATGACCAGCCTTAACTAGGAATGTATAGCACAGAGGTAACATAATCTCAACACTTGAGATTCCAAATGGGTCGTTAAGGAGGTCTAAGCCCAAGGTCTTTCTAGGGGCATGGTCACTAGCAATTACATCTATAGAACCGTCAATTAACCCTTCTATTAGAGCAAATCTATCAATTTCGCTTCTAAGAGGTGGATTAACTTTAAGACCCATCCTTCGCTCTAAAAGCGATTCATCTGTCAAAATAAAGTGATGTGGAGAGACCTCACAAGTAACTTTTACCCCAGAAGATTTTGCATGTCTTATAACATTTAAAGAATCTTTAAGAGATACATGAGCTATATGAACTCTAGCTTCTAATTCCCTAGCTATAAGTATATCCCTTGTAACCGCTAGGATTTCTGCTAAAGGAGATATGCCAGGAAGGCCTAGTTTTATCGATGCAACCCCTTTATTCACTACACCATCCTGTGAAACCCTTTTATCTTCACAGTGAGATATTGGCAGTAATCCATACATATTGGCTGTTTCCAAAACAGCCCTCATCACTAAGGGATTTTCTACCCAATTACCGTCATCTGAAACCCCAACAATCCCTTCCGATTTCATCCCATCATAAGGGGCAAGAACCTTGCCTTCTCTACCTATAGTCATAGCACCTATAGGATAGACATTTACTTTACTGTATTTTTCTGCTGAGAGGACTACATACCTAACTATGGCTGGATTATCTATACAAGGATCAGTATTTGGCATACAACAGACAGTAGTAACCCCCCCTTTAGCACAAGCCATACTCCCTGTAGATATCCCTTCTTCAGACCCATCCGGGTCTCTAAGGTGTACATGCATATCTACTATCCCAGGGATTACATAGCAATTACTAGCATTTATAACTTCTGAATTTCCTATAGGAATACCTTTTGAAATCTCTCTTATAATACCATCTTCGATGAGTATATCCCTTTCTCCAACAAAGTTCTCTCCGGGAATAACAATTTTCCCATTCTTAATAAGAATCCTACTCATCTTATTGTAGTCTCCTTGTTACTTGATCTATAATATGGTCTATATCATTGACCGCATAAAAGATCTTAGTATAAATCTTTTCAAAAAGTTCCTTATACTCTGAAGTTAGAGTTTTATCTGGTTCTATAGTCATCTTTACCTTGTATGTCCTATCTACCACTTCATCTTCGTTCTTAAATAAACCAGCTCCTAAAGCACCTAAGAAAGCTGCCCCCATAGCAGTCCCTTCTGTAACTTGAGGTATCTCTATAACCTTATCTATTACACTAGCTTTTATTCTTAACCAAGTTAGATTCTTGGTTCCCCCTCCTATACCTATTACCTTCTTTATAGGCTCAAACTCTTCTAAAGTATTAAAGGCTAACCTAGCTTCAAAAGAGAGTCCTTCCAAAACACTTCTAGCAAAATCACTAGGGGAGTGCTCTCTCTTGAGACCTAAGAAGACACCTCTTGCCTGAGGATCCCTCTTCGGAACACTGCTACCTAAGAAGTGTGGGACACAGAAAAGTCCATTGCTCCCAACTGGAGAAACTTCTGCTAGAGAAGAGAATGCATCAAAAAGATTTTTCTCCCTCTCTACATCACTTAAAGAACTCATAAGTTTAGCAGTCCACTCTATAAGCCCACCTGAGAATGGAATAGCGACATGTATATAGTACTTTCCTCTAGCCACATGAGCCCCAACGGTTATATCAGCCCTTTCTTTAACCTCAAGATGCAATGGTGGAGTCTCTGTACTTAATTGAAAACTCTCTGCAGTCCCCATCGAATCTAGACCTATACCCTTACGAAAACATCCATTTATAAAAGCCCCACATACATGGTCATGACCACCTACAACTACCACTGTTTCTGGTCTCACTCCAAGTTCTTCAGAAATTTTAACTCTACCTAGTAAGGTTCCACTAGGAACAGGTTTAGGGAGTATCTCCATTGGAATCTCTGCCCTATCTAGTATAGTTTTAGACCATTGTAGAGTCCTTAGATCAAAAGCCATTAGCCTTGAGGCTTGAGAATAATCAGTAGCTACTTCACCAGAAAGCATATAGGTTATAAAATCAGAAACAGGCAGCCATACCTTAGCCCTTTCATAAATATCGGGTTTATACTGTTTCATCCAAAGAATCTTGTTTATACCATATATAGGTTGGACCCTCAAGCCAGTAATACTATATATAGTCTGAGGGTCTATCCTTTGTAAAAGCCACTCCATCTGCTCTACAGTTCTCTCATCATACCATGCAATAGCTGGGAAAAGAATCTCTCCCTTTTCATCTATGGGAACCATAGATTCTGCTACACTAGTAGCGGATATACTAGCAACATTCCCATTCACCTCAGCAGACACTTTTCTTATAGAATTCTTGATGATTTCCCATATCTTATCTGGGAGAAAATAATGATGCTTACCTTCTATTAGTACTGGTGTAGGATTAGAAACAGAAGAAACTATATTACCATCTAAATCGAATAATATTACTTTTATATTAGTGGTCCCTGCATCTATCCCTATACAATATTCCATTATTCTCACCCCTTTTTAAAGTCTTAAGGTAAAGTTTCTATTACAAACTCATGATTAGTATATATGCAGATGTCTGCAGCTATAGAGAGCGCTTCTCTTAAGATCTCCTCACAGGACAAATTAGTATGCTTTAATAAAGCCCTAGCAGCAGCTAGAGCATAATTGCCACCCGAACCTATAGCTATAATACCATCATCAGGTTCTATAACGTCACCTGTTCCAGAAATAAGAAGTAAGTTATTTATATCAGCAACCGCAAGCAAGGCATCTAATCTCCTTAAAGCCCTATCTAGTCTCCATTCCTTAGCCAACTCTACCGCAGCCCTAGCTAGGTTTCCACCATACTCATTTAATTTTCCTTCAAACCTATCCAGTAGGGCAATACCATCAGCAGCAGAGCCAGCAAACCCAACCAAAACTTTTCCATCTCTTATCTTCCTTACCTTCCTGGCTTTCTTTTTAATAACCGTCTGGCCGGCTGTAACCTGTCCATCTCCCCCCATAGCAACTGTATTGCCCTTTTTTATTGCCAATATAGTAGTATGTCTCATAAATTTCACCACTCTCCTTTTACTCTAGAACCTCTAGCATCTTTTTCAACTTCAATTCGATATGGGAATCTACTAGCAAGTTCTTTGTTGTGTGTTATAACCCCAATCATAATCCCAGAATTTTCTAACTCAGCCAAGGCAGATACTATATTATCTAGCCCGGTATCATCTAAAGAGCCAAAGCCTTCATCTATAAAGAGACAATCGACAGACTTCTTACCTCTAATCTCCTCTGCTATTGCTATAGCTAATGCTATAGAAGCCAAAAAACTCTCACCACCAGATAGAGAGTAGGTCTTTCGCTTTTGAGCTGGATACCAGTTATCGTTTACTACTATATCTGCAGAATCGTCAGAAGCTAGAGAGAAAGAATATCTACCCTGTGTAAGGGAGCTAAACTGTATAGATGCCCTATCTATAATGTTCTCCATGACTTCTCTCATAAGAAATTCCGGAAATCTGTTTTCGCTAAGTGCCTCATCTACCACTTTATAACAGTTTAGCTTTCTTTCTAACTCTTTCTTCTTATCAGAAAGAGACTCTGCTATAGATAGATTCTCTTTAGCAGTCTTAAGTTGCGTCTCTAAAGATCCTATTTCTTTAGAAACTATTCCTATCTTCTCTTCTAGCTCCTTCAAAGAAGCTAGTTTTGAATTATATAAATCCTGTACAAGGCTTAACTTCTCTGGTTTATCAGGGTCTTCTCCTATTTTTATAAGGGCCTCACGAAGCTTCGATATCTCATCTCTTAAGATACCCTGCTTTATGGTAAGCTCATTATACTCTCTCTTTATCCTTTCTATATGAAGCTTATCCACCTTTATCTTTATAAGTTCTTCTAAAGTGATACCTACTTGTTGACAACGCGAACTGATATCCTGTCTCATATTTTCTATCTCTTCTTTAAGAGAAATAAGATGATCCATTATCTCTTTCGCTTCAGCATTTATCTGTTCTATTCTAGTCCTACTAGAATTTATAGACGCCTTATAACTTGAAATGGCCTTATTCGAAGAGTCTAATAGGATTTGATACTTACTTTTTATCTCTTGAGATTCCTTCAAAAAGTTACGAGTAAGAAAATCTTCCCACCTCATGCCACTCTCAAAGACCCTCTCTAATAAGATCCTTTCTTTTTCTTTTAGTTCCTCTTCCTCTTTTGTCAATTCTTCCTTAGAAGCGCAAATAGCTTCATACTCTTTCTTATAAAGATTTTCCTTGTCCTTAAGCTGTACAGCTTTTACTTCTCTTTTCTTTTCTATGCTATAGAATGAATCTTCTAGTTTCTTTCTATCTTCTTCAAGCCTAGCTGTTATATATAGCTCATCAAGGATGTAATTAACGCCAAAATATTTTTCTAGGACCCTACAGATATTGGATTTTGCCTCCTCTATATCTTTCTTTAATATCTCTGTAGAATTCCTAATAATATCTATCTCCTCTAGAGACTGTTTCAACTTTACCTTTAGAGTCGAAAATCTTTCAAAGGATTCTTGCCAAGATTTCTTCTTTCCTTGATATAAAGCCAACAGACCCTCTAAATTCTCTTTTTCTCTAGTCCTTTCGGGGAATCTTGTTATAACATTTCCACAGACTGGACAAGTATCACCTACAGATAGAGAGTCTATCAGTCTCTGTATATGGGAGTCATCTATAGCCTTTTCTAAACTTTCTAATTCTCTAGAGAGAGTATCTAAATCTTTCTCTACAATACTTGTTACCTCTTCTAATTCGGCTTTAGTTTTCTCTAATTTTTCTTGCCTTTCACTATATTCAATTAGTTCTAGCTCTTTAGACTTTAATATCCTTACATTTTCTACTACTCCCTTAAGTTCCTCCCAAACCTTAGACCTCTCTTCCAACTCAGATCTTAACTCATTTAGTTTAGATTCGTAAGCTTCTAACTCTGAACGTATATTTTCTATCTCTTTTCCCATAGAAAAAAGATTCTGTTCTCTAATCTCTATATCTTTTCTTGCTTTATTTATCCTTTGTCTTTCTAACTCTAGAGTCTTAATATCTCCTGCTAATGAGGTAAATCCTAATAATCTTTCAGCATATTCAAGATACCTTTGATAATCTACTGTCTTCTTCTCTTCATTTTCTACTTCTATACTATATTTTTCTATCTTTTCCTCTATTTCCAATTTCTCCTTTGTTAGAGCCTCTAATCTAGTTTTCTTCTCAGAGAATTCCTTTATCATATTACGAAGCGGTATAGCTTCAAGTTGGAGCTGATAAACAGTTTCTAATCTATCTGCATCTTCTTTATATCTACTAAGTTCTTTCAGTCTAAGAGAAATATCCTGATAATTCTTCTGATTTAGAAGAAGATTAGCAAAGATATTTATTATCTCTTTTAAATTTTCTATCTCTTTGTTAATTGCCCAACGCTCTTCTTCTAGACTATCAAGCAATCTTTCATTCTCCTTTAATTTTCTCTCTATTTCTCTTATGAATTCCTTATTATAAATTTTTAGTTCACCTTCTAATCTATTTGCTATAAGCTGAAGCTCCTTGGATATATCTTTGCATCTCTGACTTGCAAGTTTTTTCATCTCTTTATAAATATCTAACCCAAGAAGTCTCTGCAGTATCTGTCTTCTCTCCGAAAAGGCTTCACTACTAGAAGGTTTAAGGAATCTATCTATCTGATTCTGAGGAAGAATTACAGTCCTAGTAAAGGTTTCATAGTCCATACCAAGAAGATTTTCTATTAGAGCATTTACCTCCTTATTTCTTTTTACGCCAAGAGGCATAGGTTTATCATTTATCAATTCATATATATTTGCCTGTTGAGACCTTCCTCTGAGTAATTCTCTCTTTACTAAAAAAGTTCTATCTCCAACTTTGAATTTAAGAGACAAATAAAGCCTATCTGAATTATGATTTATAATGTCTTCCTCTGTATTTATCCTTCTACCAGCATATCTTGGAATCTTACCATATAAGGCATATACTATCCCATCTAATATAGAGGACTTTCCAGCACCATTAGGACCTGAGATACAAAAAACATTAGCCCTGGTAAAATCTATAGATTGAGGACTACTATATGAAAGAAAGCCACCTAACTCAATGCTCAGAATCCTCATTTAGAGTTACCTCTCTATATAACTCTTCAAAGACCTTAATAACCTCATTATCCACATTACCATCTCTAAGGGATAGATAATGAGAAAAAAGTTTTGATGGTTCTAGACTAAGATCGATCTGGTGTCTATCTTTTTTGACCCCTGGCTGATATATTGTCTCGACTTCCACACAATTAGGGATAAGTTGCCTTACTCTACTTACAGGATTCTTTTCCAAGATATCCATAAGTATTCTAGCCTTTATATATCCATCAAAGTCTTGGACCATAACTTTTATTGAATCTAACTGAGAAATTTTAAACTCTAATTCCATTAATTCTTTGCAAGGTACTTCTATCCTTTCTACATTGACAAATCTGTCTGATTTTACGTCTATTATGTTTATGTACTTCTTATCATCTAACTCGCTGAAATCTATTCTTATAATAGAACCACAGTAGTAGGTAGGAGCAGGGCTACTTACTATACTCTGTGGTTTATGGGCATGACCTAAGGCTATATAATGTGCCCTGTTAGGTAACCAAGAAGGTGGAATGGCGAAGCTGGAAGAAAACGAGAGTTTTACAGCACTTCCTAATAAAGCACCTTCTACAAATATATGACCTAGTAATACATTAATAGAATCTGGCAAAAATCCTCGATTAATCTCCTCCAAACGTCTATGAAGATGTTCTCCTAGTTTTTCCCTTCTAGTAACGTCATCTCCAATATGTAAAAAGTCTCTTTCCCAAAAATACGGGAGAGAGCCTACACGTAAAATTTCCCCCTTTCTCGTTCTAAAAGATTTTACTCCTATCCCTGTTAAGAAATATACATTAGCCAAAGAGGAGAAGATTCCTAAACTCACTGCTAGCTCCTTCCAATCATGATTACCAGTAATAATTATAACTTTTCTTTCATCTTCCCCTAACCTCTGAAGTATCTCTGCAGCCCTATGAAGGTTCTCCCCTTTTGGCATTCTATGGTCAAAGAGGTCACCAGCTATAAGGACAACATCTATGTCCTCTCTTTTTACGACATCAACTATAAATTCTATAGAATTAAATACTTCTTCGCTTCTATCTATTCCCCATCTGGTTATACCTATATGCCAGTCACCAGTATGTAATATTCTCATTTTTTACCGAAAAGGGTGGCTATTAAGCCACCCTAAGTTAAAAATATTACAACTTAAAGTCTTACCTCTTTCCCTGTTCTAGCGGACTCGTATATAGCATCTATTATCTGCATATCTATAACCCCTTCTTCTCCTTTAGGAATCGGCTCTATACCTACTTGGATACACTTAACAAAGTGCTTTATTTCTTCTACATACGGGTTTACTTTTTCGACTCTAGGAATAATCTCTACATATTTCCCAGCCATCTCTGTG
>JBMFMV010000063.1:0-10147 GCA_049970495.1 bacterium | reverse complement strand
CACTGGGGGTTGGATATATAGCTGGAGCTTTACAGAGAGAAGGATATATTGTAAAAGTAATCGACCTAAATGTAGATCAGATAAAGATTAGTAATATTCCTTATCAGGATTTTGATATAGTAGGGATTTCTACTGATACTACTAGATATCCTATAGCCCTTAGTATTGCTAGATATGCAAAGGCTAAGGGTTGTAAAGTAGTTATAGGGGGACCACACACAACATTCCTGGATAGAGAAACTCTAGGGACTGGCTTCATAGACTATGTAGTCAGAGGAGAGGGAGAATTCATAATGCTAGACCTAGTAAGAGCCTTGGAAGAGAAAAAGGACATAAGAGAGGTAAAGGGGATATCTTACATAAAGGATGGAGAATTTATAAGAAATCCCAATGCAGAATTGATAAGAGACTTAGATTCTCTCCCTTTCCCTGCTAGAAATCTTCTCCCTATGGATAAATATACTGCAAAACTAGAAGGAACTTATGCTACCTCTATTGTAACCTCTAGAGGTTGTCCATTCAACTGCAGCTTTTGTTCTGCATCCGCTTTTTCTGGGATAGAGTGGAGAAGTAGGGGTGTAAAGAACATAATAGAGGAGTTAGAAATCCTCTACAAAAAGTATGGATACAAAGCAATAGCTTTCTTTGATGATAATTTTACCCTAAACCCTAATAGAGTTGTAGAACTATGTGAAGAGATACTTAGGCGTGGATGGAAATTTAAGTGGTGGGCATTCTCGAGAGTAGAAGGGATACTAAATAATCCCAAGATGGTTGAGCTCATGGCTAAAGCTGGAAACTACATGGTCTTCATTGGATTTGAAAGTGCTAATCAGGAAGTTCTTGATAGTTTCAAGAAAAAACTTGTCGTAGAAAAGGCAAAAGAGGCGATTAATATCCTCCGTAAGAATAAGATAAAGGTTATGGGAAGCTTCATTTTAGGGGCTATAGAAGAGACAAAGGAGATGATACAGAGGACTATCAACTATGCTAAGAATCTAGACCCAGATATAGCACAGTTTTCTGTACTAACCCCATATCCTGGGACTGCCCTATTTGAAGAGGTAAAATCGAAGATTATAAATAAGAACTGGCTCAAATATGATGGAGGATATAACGTATTTAGGTTAGAATATCTAAATCCTATCGAGGTAAGATGGCTAATAGCAAAGGCTTATATATCATTCTATGGTAGGCCTAAGAGACTACTAAAGCAAGGAATATCAAGCCTTTGGAATATGTTAATAGGGTATAAACTAAACAAAAGGGTTCCGCTAAGATTCATAGAGGGCGATTGGTGCAAAGTAGAGAGCTAAAAGATATAGAAAAGTTCGTAGCTAGATACTATAAAAGGAACTTCATTGTAAATACCCTCGATATGGCATTTTTCAGTATGGGCTCAACTTTTTATTCAATCTCTACTATATTTCCTGTTCTCATCAAAAATCTAGGCGGTAGTAACATACACATAGGGCTTCTCCCAGCGATAGCCAGTCTCGGTTGGACTATACCAAGCATAATCGGGGCAAGGATGATAGCAAAACTCCCTAGAAAGTTAGACTTCATATTAAAGTGGACGATAGGAGAGAGGCTTCCTTATCTAGTTATTGCATTTTTGCTGATATTTTTAGCCACATCAAATCCTCTTCTAACTTTATACCTTTCTCTATTTTTGGTATTTATCGCCGCTTTTACTGGTGGAATCCTCTATCCTGCATGGCTAGATTACATAGCAAAAATTATGCCCCCCAACAAAATGGGGACGCTTTTCTCAGCAGGATTTGGTATAGGTGGAGTCTTAGGAATATTTGCATCTTTTTGGGCAAGAAAGTTCTTAGAGACATACAGCTTTCCTTATAATTTCTTCTACTGCTTTATAAGTGCTAGTATTGGACTAGGATTGTCTTATTTTTTTATAGCACTGGCAAAAGAACCAGAGTTAATTGTAGACTCTGATGACCTGAGCCTAAGCCAGTATATGAAGAATTTACCAAATATCCTAAAAGCAGATAGAAACTTCACACTATACATATTAGGAAGGACTCTTTCAGCATTAGGAGGCATGGGGATAGGTTTTTATACAATCTATAGTCTTAAGGCATTTAACCTCGGTGATGACTATGCGGGGATATTCGCCGCCTTCCTCTTAGGTTCACAGACAATATCAACATTCTTAGTAGGTCCTTTAGGTGACTTAAAAGGGCACAAACTAGTACTATCCATAGGGGTCTTATCCCTCCTATTAGGTTATCTAGGGCTTATACTGGGCATCAGCCCTTGGACTGCATATCTGGCATTTATATTTTTGGGGATAAACAATAGTACATTTATGACATCTGGAATGGCGCTATTAACAGAATTTGCCCCGATAGAGCTTAGGCCTGTCTATGTAGGATTGTCAAATACTCTAATAGGTCCATTTAGCTTTACCGCCCCAATAATAGGTGGGGTCCTTGCGAATAAAATGGGCTATAAGCCAATGTTTTTCATAGCCTTCATCTTAAACCTTATAAGTTTCTTTATAATAGCATTTCTAGTGAAAGAGCCCAGAGAGACTCATTAAGAAAATCAAAACATTTACAATCACTATAGCTCCACCGGGAGCTATGTTTAAACAGTAGGATAGAAAAAGCCCTAAGATTATAGAGATAACCCCGACAGTTACAGAAGACACAAGTGTTCCTTTGAAACTCTTAGAGATCTGCATACCAGTAGCAACAGGAATTACTGTAAGTGCAGATGCAAGTAAAATACCAGCTATCCTTATAGTTATAGCTACAGTAATAGTACTTATCAATACAAGCAAAGTATTTAATATCTCTACAGGTAATCCACTAGCTTTAGCAGAGTCCTCGTCAAGTGTTATGTAGAGTAAAGGTCTATAAAAGATTAGAGTAAGAATAATGACTGGAATTCCAAAGTACAGGGCAAAGATAATTTCTCCTCTATCAATAGCTAAAAGGCTTCCAAAGAGATAGGCATTTATATTGAAGTTCATCCCTTTAGCTATACTTATAATAGTTATCCCTATAGCTAACCCAGTAGATAAGAGTATTGCTATAACAGTGTCTCCAAAGAGACTCGATTTTCTAATTATATAGTTTATCATTAATCCTCCTATAAGAGAAAAGATAAGAAGAGTAAAGTTAGGACTAATACCAAGAACTATACCTAGAGCTATTCCACCGAAAGAAAAATGAGCTATACCATCAGCAATAAGAGAGAGATTTTTTAATACTAAAAATGTCCCTATCAAGGGGCATAAAATTCCAATTAATACCCCATTTATGAGGGCATCCTGCATAAAGGAATATTGAAGAATTCCCATAATTACTCCTTAAGTAACTCCTCTATTTCCAGAGGCCAGAGAACCTTCTTGAAGAAATCTTTGGGATTCCCTATAAAGTGTAACCGTTTATCCAGATAAGCCATAATTGTAACCTCATTAGCTATACTACTTATATCATGAGAGACAATAATAATGGTTATATGCATATCTTTATTTAGATGACCTAACAATTCATAAAATTTTGCCTGATTAACTACATCTATTCCTGTAGTAGGTTCGTCTAGTATCAAAATCTCTGGATTACTCACTATAGCCCTAGCGATATGTGCTCTCTGCTGTTGCCCCCCAGAAAGTTCGCTAAGTCTTTTATTCCTAAATTCCTTCAGATTAACTACTTCTAGTGCGTTATTAATTAACTCATAATCACTCTTTGTAAGTCTCCTTAAAAGTCCATCGGATAGTCTTCCCAGTGCTACTATCTCCTCTACTGTAGCAGGGAAAAAGTGATATAAAGAGGTAATTTTCTGGGGAATATAACTTATTCTATCTGTATAGACCTTCACTTCACCCTTTGTAGGTTTCAAAAGCCCCACGATTAACTTTAATAGAGTGCTCTTTCCAGACCCATTAGGACCAATGATACCTAGAAATTCCTCTTTGTCCAGTGTAAAATTAACATCTTCTAGAACAAATTCATCTCTATATCTGAAATATAGATTCTTTATTTCAAGTATCTTCTCACTCATATTCAAGGGCTATTTTAAGATTCTCTAAATTTTCTCTCATCTTGGAGAGGTAATCCTTTCCGACTTTGATATCACTCTCACTCAAGCCCTCTATTGGATCTAAAACTAGTATCTTTGTACCTGTTTCTTTTGAGATAGACTGGGCGAATTTTCGAGGTATAAGAGGTTCTGTAAATATATACTTTATCTTATGTTTCTTTATCAACTCTATAATCCTTACTAAATCTTTTGGATTTGGTTCAGACTCAGGGGTAATCCCCGTTATAGGAATCTGTTCAAGTCCATACCTTTCTGCAAATCTAGAAAATGCATTATGTGATGTTACAAAGACCTTCTTTTTACATCTGGAAAGGGTACTTTTTATTTCTCTTTCTAAGTCTTCTATTTTCTTCAGATAATTCTTATAGTTTGTCTCATAGTATAATCTATTATTTGGATCAAGTTTTATAAGAACATCCTTGATAACCTTCAGCTGGGCTTTAACTAAGACTGGATCAAGCCAAATATGAGGGTCTTCTCCCCTTGCTCCAATAGACTTATACATATCTATGACAACAAGTTTCTTACTCTTAGAATCTCTTATTAATTTCTCAGCCCAGGGTTCTAACCCTGCCCCATTATAGATAAATAGATCTACATTTATTATTTTTATAACATCCTCGGGATTAGGTTCCCAATCATGAGGTTCTACTCCGAATGGTATAATCGTAGTTATATTTATCTTTTCTCCGCCTATATTTTTAGTAAAGTCGTATAGGGGATAGAAACTCACAACCACATTAAGCTTATCTTTAGCAAACACTGGGGTAAATAAAAAAGTCAAAATTAACAATACCGCTAATACTTTCATTCCGTCTTACCTCCTTTACACTTCTTACAATAGCCATAAAATTCAAGGAAATGTTCAGTAACTTGAAATTCAAAGTCCTTATCTATAGAATTTTCTAAAGATGCGATAGGACAGACCTCTAAAGGTATAACCTTACCGCAGGATAAACATATAAGGTGGTGGTGATGCCTTAGAAGTGTAGATTCATATCTTATAATTCCATCCTTAAAAATTATCCTTCTTACTATCTTCTTCTTCTCAAATAATTCAAGTGTTCTATAGACAGTAGTCCGTCCAACCTTATTAGTCCAAGATAAATATTCATATACTTCATCTGCACTAACAGGTTTAGACAATTCCAGTATTGCCTGCAGTATAAGTTTACGCTGTTCTGTACACTTTTCTCCTGTACTTTTAAGCAACTCACTAACCTTATCCATCTCTAACCAAACATCTAGATGAAATTTAGTTTCATCTAAATAATAGCACAATATAGATAGAAGAGTCAAGAATCATAAGTCCCCTACAATAACAATTAGTCATTGTAAGGACCAAAAATTTTAGATGTGATATTATAATAGAAACCATATTAAATGAAAGAGGAGGTTTTCTCATGGATAAAGTAAAGGTTGCTTTAATAGGTGCAGGGAGCATGGCTAATGCTGTTCATTATCCTTCTTTAGTAGAGTTTGAAGATGTAGAGATAGTAGGTCTCTGTGATCTGGTGGAAGAAAAACTAAGAAAAACAGCAGAAATTTTTCATATTAAGAATACTTTTAAAGACTATAAAGAGATGATAGAAAATACGAACCCTGAAGCTGTATACATCCTTATGCCACCCCATCATCTTTTTGATATAGTTATTCACTGTCTAAACCAGAAACTCCACGTATTTATAGAGAAGCCTCCAGGTGTTACTAAGGGACAAACTTGTCAGATGGCATTAACTGCAGAGAAGAATAACTGCCTTACTATGGTAGGATTTCAGAGAAGATTTGCCCCATTGATTGTAGCTTGCAAAAAAGAGATAGACACCAGAGGAGGAATAACACAGGCTATAGCAACATTTGTCAAAAATTACACTGGTGGACCATACTATAACGGAGCCATTGATATACTGACTTGCGATGCTATACACTCAGTAGATATCCTCAGGTTTCTATGTGGAGAACCCAAAAAAGTCTTTTCTGACATAAGAGCTATAAATTCAGCATTTGAAAATTCTTTTAATGCGTTTATAAAGTTTGAAAATGGCTCTATAGGATATCTAAATACAAATTGGAGAGCAGGAAAACGTATCTTTTCTGTTGAGATGCATTCTATAGGTATATCGGCATTTGTAGATCCAGAATCTGAAGCCAAGATATTTAAAGACAATAATGAAAATCCGGAGATAATTGAAGCTAAAAGATATGTAGGAACAGATGCTTTCCACAAGATTGCAGGATTCTATCAGGAGAATAGACATTTCATAGATTGTATCAAGGAGAAAAAGCTACCTCTTACTAACTTTTATGACGCATATAAAACAATGGACTTAGTAGATAAAATCTACCACTCACAGATATAAAAGCCATTCTAATTACACTTGACTTTTATTTTTATATTCGATTCTTTAGAAATAAAGATAATTCTTAGGATAGTTTTTAAAGAAGGAGAAAGGTTATAGCTACTTCGCTATCCTAAGACTACCTAATAAAAAACCTTTAAGAGGTGGCTTTAAATGAAAAGTTTAGTGGTAAGATTTGTGCTACTTTTTCTTATAGTAGCCTTCAGGTTAGGGCAGTTTGGCGGATGTTCTTGTATACCATCATGTATTCCTATACCAAAGGTAGTACTTATAGATGATATTCATCAGAACGAAAATAATTTTGATGAGTATGAATTTAATGCCTTTATGGAAAACTTGTAACAACCCTTCAAGATATGGGGTATACAGTAAATAGAGCCTCAACTGCAGGATTTAATCCATCTATCTCTGTTTATGGGATAGTTATTCTTCCAGCACCATTCCAAGCTTATAGCTCTAATGAAAAACAGACACTAGTAGACTTTGTAAGGGCTGGTGGAAAACTTGTTATGTTGGGTGAATTGGGTGGTTATGGGTAGTAATGCAAATACAAACCTAAATGCCATTTCTACAGCACTAGGTACAGGAATAACGTTCAACAATGATACAGTATACGACAATACAAACAACTATAACGGAACAAATTACTGGCCCTTAATTTCAACTTTTGCACCTCATCCAGTAACAAATGGTTTAACTAAATTAGCATATATATTAGGGTGCTCTTTATCTGTTCAGAGTCCCGGAATAGCTATAGCTTATGCGTCATCTAGTGCTTATACCGCAAGTAACTTATCAAGAGACCTAGGAGGAAATAGTATAAGAGTTGGGATAAAGGCTCCAGATACAAAAGATAAGGTAGCAAGTATTATTGTATCAGCAGTGGCACAGATAGGTTCAGGTAAAGTTATAGCGGTAGGAGACGTAAATATATTTGGCAATGATTGCTATAATAATCAAACAGACTTTATAGACCTCTACAGTAACAAGAAGTTCCTTCAAAACATTGTAAACTGGTAAAATCACTTATCCAAATAGGCAAGGGAAAACCCTTGCCTATAATTTTTACATTACCCTCTCTCATATCTCTAATAGTCCTTTCTGGTGGCATAGGCGTCCTCGCCTGTGTTACTCCTTGCTCCTCTAAGCTCTTCATTTTTCTTCTGCCTCAACAGATGGGATTTGGAAGAGGTGAGAGAAAACACCTTCTATCTGGCCCAACATACTTTCCCATGTTCCAGCTAAAATAGGAGAAAATAAATTTAGCTCTGCATAATCCCACAACATAGGAAGTGCCTGTCTAGCAAACGTATTTGGAATAAATTCCCATTGAGGCTGCCATCTGCATAATGTACTTTCGAAGTCACTACACCTACTAATTGCAAGTCCCAAATACCCCACCACTACCTTTGTATATTCATTGTCATATCCTTCCTCCAGCATTTTCTCATAGGCAAGCCACACTTTCTCAGTAAATGTAATTAGGGCAAGTTTCTGGCGTGAGTTGAAAAGGTCACCCCAGGTAAGCATTCCATATCTCTGAACACGAAAACCAAGCGTTTCTTTAAGCAGCAGTGGTTCATCCGGAATCGGATCCATCCCCCACTTCTCCATTAGCTCCGCTCTTTTCTTCTCTAAATACTTCTCTGCGGATTTAAAGACCTCTAAATCTTTTTCCGTTGCCAACCCGTATCTCTTCCCTGACCCATGACTTAACACTACCGCAACCATCCTTTGTCCTGCCTTACCTTCCTGAAAAAGTTTCCTTGTTGTATCATCATCTATAGTAGAGCCACAGATAGGGCAGACTACTATTGCCCTAGACACTGTTCCTTTCTCAGGGTCAAAGTCCTTTAGGAAAGGTTTATAACCATCTCCAACAATCTTAAATCTTACCTCTTTTCCTTCCACATAAGGGTATAAGCTTACCTTTTTGTTATCTTTTTTGCCAGCCAAAACTGTCTCATTAAAGGAATCTCTACATTGCAGGATGGATTCTGGAAAGGGATAATTCTTGCCCAGATATAGCCAACTGGAATTGAGCCATCCGGTTCTTGTGGATAGAATCTACCAATCTCTTCTCTTGCCATTTCTAAGACCCAGTTACCCCACTTCTTAACATCCTCTAAAAGGGGATTATACTCTTCTTCCCTCTCTATCATCCCATCCTTTATCTTTCTTCTCTTTGGTTTTCCATACTTTTGCGGATATTCTAATGTACATTTTAATATAAGAACTGTCACAGGGTTATATTCCAAAGAATGGACTTCACAACCAAGCCTTAATGCCTCTAGCGGAATGGAACCTCCACCTGAAAATGGATCTAGAATTCTTGGAGGGTTTCTTCCATTTGATTTGAGTATCAGTTCTCTAGCATCTTTTATAATCCCTTGGTCTAGAGAATTCTCCCACTTGGAAAGCTTTATAATAAATTGTCTCAACTTGTCTCTTCTGAGAGGATCTTCGATAGTAGGAATAAGTGCAGAAAATGAGGTAGTTCTAGAACTAGCTAAGGGACGTCTAGCCCACCAGATATGAAGTGTTGATATATGACCGTGGCGGATGTTCTTTTCTCTTGCAGATTCTTCACTAACCTCTTTCACTGGAAATGTATCTTCAATAAAGCTCTTTCTAAAATCTTCCATAGATACCTCTTTAATACAGATTACTCACCATTCTGGATACTGGGCAGGGGACCTTCCATGCCTTTCTGAGATCTTAGCCTTGTCTATCTTCTTTTCTTCTATCTTTTCTAATTTTACATCAAAACACCACTCTCTTCCGTAATCGTATAAAAACAAGAAACTCTGTCCCTCTTTTAGTCCTAATTCGTCTATTTGAACCATATCTGAATGTGGACCTTCTTCTGATTCTGGAGAGGTATATTCATGAGCAGACCACTTTTTTCCATCCATAAAGAAAGAATATAGATGTTCATAATCAAATCTGTAGGCATCTAAAATAACATTAGCCAAGTCGGCAAGTGTATAGTCTGCAGGAATCTTTATCTTCCTCCATATATCTTTATTATTTGACAAAGATACCTTAAATACATAAGTTCCATCTATAAACTTATACTCTTCTTTTATTCTAGGTAAAGTCCTTGTCAACTCTTCTTTAAAGATACCGGTAAATGGAAGAAAGAATGGTTCTTCTTCGTAAGATGTTCCTATAGCTTTCTTCTTTAAGCTAATGCGCAATGGAGAACCAGGGATAGGATTAGGTTCCCCAAACTCCTGCTTTCTATAAGGGATATTCCAAAGCTCGACATCTCTCTCTTTAGCCAATATAGGGAGTAATAGATTCCCCAATGGAGTTAAGGAAACCCTAGATACAAATATATAATATTTCTCAGGTATTGTTGGATCGTTTTTAGAAAATTTTACATCAAAGAGCCCGTATAAATGTAAGATCAAAAAGATTTGATCTATTTGAGAATTGATAGAAAAAGATACTTCTCCGTGTTTTTTAGCAAAATTAGGATTCCCAAAAACGCTAAAGAGAAATAACCTAAAAGGAAGAATTGGAAAATCTCGACTGAACCTACTAGTACCTATAACTCTCCAATCTATATCCCTCCAAAAAGTCTCTAAAAGGGAAAAATATTTCTCTGTTGAAGTTAAACTCCTGTAAAGCTCCAATCTATCAGTAGGTTCTAGATAGAATCCTCCCTTCCCTTTGACCTTATTGAATAGTTTACTCTCAACAGCAAG
>JBMFMV010000062.1:0-10785 GCA_049970495.1 bacterium | reverse complement strand
GGTTGAGTCCTTCCTAATGTCGCTAACACCTGAGTTATTGCTGCTGTTAATGTTGTCTTACCATGATCAACATGTCCTATTGTACCCACATTTACATGTGGCTTAGTCCTTTCAAATTTTTGCTTAGCCATACTTACTTATCTTACCTCCTTCCAATATTCCTTGTGGAACTTCTCCATAATGAGAGAATTCCATAGTATAACTTCCTCTTCCCTGTGTCAATGACCTAAGATCGGTTGCATATCCGAACATTTCATTAAGTGGTACCAATACTCTTATAATCCTTGTTGTACCATCTAGCTCCATATCTGTAATATGGGCTCTTCTAGCCATAAGGTCACTCATAACTTCTCCAGTGTATATATCAGGTATAGTTATTTCTACCTTCATTATAGGTTCAAGTATCAAAGGGTTTGCCTTAAGAACCGCAGACTTTACCGCTTGAGAAGCAGCAATCTTAAATGCCATTTCACTAGAGTCAACTTCATGGTATGAACCATCAAATAAGGTTACCCTTATGTCTATCACTGGGTACCCTGCGTATATGCCTCCATCTAAAGCCTCCATAACTCCTGCTTCCACCGCAGGTATAAACTCTTTAGGGATAACTCCTCCAGTAATCTTATTGACAAACTCCCTACCTTTTCCTCTAGACAGTGGTTCGACTTCTAACCATACATGGCCGTACTGGCCTCTTCCACCAGTCTGTCTTATATATCTTCCCTCCGCTACTGCCTTTTCCTTTATAGTCTCTTTGTAGGCTACTTGTGGTCTACCTATATTTACTCCTACATTGAACTCTCTCTGGAGCCTGTCAGTTATTATCTCTAAGTGCAATTCTCCCATACCAGAGAGGATTGATTGTCCTGTCTCTTCGTCTATCTTCCACTTCAAGGTAGGATCCTCTTCAATAAGCTTACTTAAAGCAGACTGCAACCTTTCTTCATCCTCTCTAGTTTTAGGTTCTATAGCTATAGATATAACAGGTTCAGGAAAATGCATGGGTTCTAAAAGAATAGGATATCTTTCATCACAGAGAGTCTCTCCTGTTATAGTATCCCTAAGCCCAACTAAAGCCCCTAAATCTCCAGCACCTAGCATATCTATCTCTTCTCTCTTATTGGCATGCATTCTAAGTATTCTAGCTATTCTTTCTTTCCTGTTCTTATTAATATTAAATACATAGCTGCCAGGTAAAAGTTTCCCTGAATAGACCCTTACATATGTAAGTTTACCAACATATGGGTCTGCCATAATCTTAAACGCCAAAGCAGACAGTGGAGCTTCAGAAGAGGTCTCTCTTTCCTCTTCCTCTTGAGTAACAGGATTAATACCCTTAACTGGTGGTATATCTAGAGGACTTGGCAGGAAATCAACTATAGCATCCAAAAGAGGCTGAACACCCTTATTTTTGTAAGAAGTACCACAAAGAACAGGAACAAGCTTATTTTCAATAGTAAATCTTCTTAACGCCTGAATGATCTCTCCTTCAGTAATCTCTTCTCCTTCTAGATATTTACTCATTATATTGTCATCTAGTTCTGCAAGACTTTCCAAGAGAATTTCTCTTTGCCTTAAAGCCTGTCCCTTTAACTCTTCCGGAATATCGGTTATCTCCATTTCTAAGCCAAGTTCGTCTTTATAGCATATAGCTTTAAGTCTTATCAAGTCTATAACACCTATAAACCTATCTTCTTCTCCAATTGGAAGTTGGATAGGGACAGCATTAGCTTCAAGCCTCTCTTTCATCATATTTACCACACGCAAAAAGTTAGCTCCCATACGATCCATCTTATTTACATAGGCTATTCTTGGAACCTTGTATCGATTTGCCTGTCGCCAAACCGTTTCTGACTGAGGCTGAACGCCTGCAACCGCACAAAATATAGCAACTATTCCATCTAGTACTCTCAGAGCTCTCTCTACCTCGGCTGTAAAATCCACGTGCCCGGGTGTATCAATAATATTTATTCGATGTTCTTTCCAGAAACACGTAGTTACAGCTGAGGTAATAGTAATACCACGCTCCTTTTCTTGGATCATCCAGTCCATTGTAGCGGAGCCTTCATCTACTTCACCTATCTTATAAACCTTACCAGTATAAAACAGTATCCTTTCAGTAGTAGTAGTTTTACCTGCATCTATATGTGCCACTATACCTATATTTCTTGTTTTCTCTAGCAACTTCTTCTCCTCCAAATTTAATCTCACCTACCATCGATAATGAGAGAATGCCCTATTAGCTTCTGCCATCTTGTGAGTATCCTCTCGCTTCTTTATGGCGGTTCCAACCTTATTATACGCATCTAAAAGTTCAGCGGTAAGTTTTTCTATAGCACTTTTACCACTTCTACTTCTAAATGCCTCAATAATCCATTTCATAGCTAAAGAACGTCCCTTATCAGGATCTACTTCCATAGGAACCTGATAGGTAGCACCACCTACTCTTCTAGGCCGAACCGCTACCAAAGGTCTGACGTTCTCTATAGCTTGTTCTAAAATCTCTGCTCCCGACTTACCTAACCTTTCCTCTAAATTCTTCAGGGCAGTATAAACGATCTTCTCTGCCTTTGTCTTTTTACCATTTAGCATTACCTTATTTATAAATTTAGCTACCAATTTACTCTGATATACCAAATCTGGCGGTATATCTCTCTTGGGTACAGGTCCCCTACGCGGCATCTACAACCCTCCTAAGACTTTGGTTTTTTAGCTCCATATTTAGAACGACCTTGCCTTCTATTCTCTACACCTGCTGCATCTAGGGTGCCTCTAATTATATGATACCTTATACCTGGCAGATCCTTGACTCTTCCCCCTCTTATAAGTACTACTGAATGTTCTTGTAAATTATGCCCAATACCCGGGATATAAGCTGTTACCTCCATCCCATTCGAAAGCCTAACTCTAGCAATCTTTCTTAAAGCAGAATTAGGCTTCTTAGGGGTCATAGTTCCTACACGAATACAGACCCCTCGCTTCTGAGGGCACCCTTGTAGTGCTGGAGCCTTAGTTTTAGTCTTTACCTTTTCTCTTCCAAATCTAACTAATTGATTTATAGTAGGCATTAAGTCACCTCCAATATCACAGCAGAATATAGTATCATTTTTACTAAAATCTGTCAATAGTTCAGTTACTACTACTGATCCATTGGTATCTGGGATATTTCTTCATCAGTCATCTTTTCTTCTTCCTGAATCTTTTTTATCTCTATATTCTTTGTGACTATCTCTTTCTCTATCTCTAATATAGAACTTATTGTATCTTTAAGGGACCCTAAATTCTCAACAGTTAGCGCATTCTCTTTATAGAGTTTAAGCATTTTCTCCCCTAACTCTTCTAGTTTACTCTTTCTATCATTTTGGAGCTTAAATATCTCTGCCTTTAAACTAGCTATTTTAGCTAATTTCCCAGTCTCTTTCCCCACTTTTTGTGCTAGTTGAGAAAGAGTTTCTCCAATTTTCTGAGCTGTTGAAGTAATCACCTGGGAAAATTTCTCAGTAGACTTTTCTTCCATCTTTTTCCTCCTAGGTTAAATTCTTAATTTTAGTAACAACTCTTATTTTACCATGAACATTTTAAAAACTCAAATCGTATATAAGTTGTGTTATAATTTATAAAAAGATTAACTTTGATTTAGGAGAATTAGGTGGATAAAGAGGAGGTTATTAAATATTTAGCAACTCATGGCATATATCCACTATATAGTAGAAAGGGTAAGGTCTTCTGGACGAGTAAGACCTTTCCTTTATCTGATAAAGACAAGGAAGAATTTACTAGAATTCTAAATATAAAGAATGGTGAGGACTGTAAAAGGATAAGGGAGGAGATAAAGGAAAAATCTAAAGAGTTTAAGAAAAGTAAACCTATAAAATACTGGATAAAGGACGAAAGACCAAGAGAACTCTTAATAAAAAATGGGCCTGAAAACCTTCCTCTTTCGAAACTCCTAGCAATAATAATTAGGACTGGAAGTGATTCTAAGAGCGCGGAAGAGCTAGCAAAGGATCTATTAAATGAGTTCGGTTCACTGAGAGGTTTAGATAGAGCAGATATATCTCAGCTCTGTTCTATCTCAGGTATAGGGGTAGCTAAGGCGGTTGAGATAAAGGCTGCCTTAGAGATAGGCAAAAGATTGTATCGAGAGGAGGTGGAGTTAGGAGTAAAGATAAAGGGTCCTAAAGATGTAGTTTTGTATGTAAAAGATTATTATGCTCCTTATCTTCGAGATTCCAATAAAGAGATATTCAATATAATACTTCTAGACCATAGGAATAAGGTGATAGCCAATATAGAGCTAAGTAAAGGTAGTATAAATGCAAGTATTGTGGACTCTAAAGAGATAATCAAAGAAGCGACCTTAAAGTCTGCATCTTCGATAATCCTGGTGCATAATCATCCTTCAGGAGAGACGTCTCCTTCTAAAGATGATATAGACACAACTAGGCAGATAGTAGAGGCATGCAGGATAGTGGGGATAAAAGTCCTTGATCACATTATTTTGGGAAGAAATAATGATGATTATGTGAGTTTTGCGGAACTTGGATTAATAAAATAGGAGGTTGATAAAAATGAGAAAAAGGTTTTTAGCGTTACTAGTTTTAGGTCTATTTCTTTTACCTACCATAATTTTTAGTGCAGAGCCAGAATTGAGAACAATAATTATTGAACCGATACAGACAGATTTTAAAGTTGAAGTCTGGCCTGATAAAGGGAATAACGCCAACTATAAAGTGGGAGAAACTATTACTATTTACTTTAAAATATCTCAAGATGCTTATGTCTATATATGGGACATAAATGCCAACGGAGAAGTTAGACTTATCTTACCAAATGGATATCGACAGGACAATTTCTTTAGGGCTAACATAGTATACTCTATTCCATCCTCAACAGACAAATATACCTTAAGAATAGCTCCTCCATACGGAAGAGAAGTGATCCATGTATTAGCAAGTAAGACTCCTGTTAATATCCTAGAAAGTTACAAAAAAGACCTAAGTCGAGAGCCTTTCCCACTAATTCCAGAAAGTCCTGAAAACTTTACTGATAAGCTAAGAAGAAATATAGAGATTGTCCCATCACCTACTCAACCGCAGTGGACAACAGCCAATGCCATTTTCTATGTAGTATCAGAAGGTATCGTAATACCTCCTACTGGGCCAGGTCAAGCACTGGGGAGGCTTGAAGTGGAGAGTAAACCAAGTGGTGCAAGTATCTATATAGATGGAAGATTTTTAGGTTATACACCATATACTGGTGACGTCTCTGTAGGAAGACATACAATTACTTTACAACTTGCAGGGTATCAACCATATGAAACGACTGTTAATATAACACCTAATAAGATTACTAAGATAAGTGCCTCATTGAAGCCTATCCCTTATTATCAAGGTACTCTTTATATTACTAGTAGTCCTTCTAACGCTGAGGTATACATAAATGGAGAGAGAAAGGGTAGGACTCCTATCAAGATTGAAAAACTAAAGCCAGGGAGATATCAGATTACAGTAATTAAAGCCGGATATGAGACCTTTGTACAATACTACGAAGTATTAGCTGGTGAAACAAGAAATATCTTTGTCCAACTATATCCGATAAGATAAAAACAAAGGGGAGCACATATTTGCTCCCCCAAAAAATTTTATCCCTTTAGGTATAAAGTCTTTATTTCGCTAAATTTTCACAAAAGAATTTACTAAGAAAATACAGATATAATTATAAATCTGGTAGCCCCTAGGGGAGTCGAACCCCTGTCTTCGAGCTGAGAACCCGACGTCCTGGGCCACTAGACGAAGGGGCCATTTCATGATATATTTATATTACAATAGAATAGTCTATATGTCAAGATGGACAAACAAAAACGATCAATTTGGGATTTAGAATATATAATAGTTGACTTTGAAACTACAGGCAGCTTAGCACCTATAGATAGGATAATCGAGGTAGGAGCAGTTCTATTTAGTAGAGGTGAAATAATAGACTATTTTTCTAGTCTGGTGCATCCAGGGAGGAGTATTCCACCATTTATTACCTTCTTAACTGGAATAACGCCAGAGATGCTAAGATCAGCCCCCCCACCAGAAGTTGTCATTCCAAAACTTATGGATTTAGTCAAGGATAGGATCTTTGTAGCTCATAATGCAAGATTTGATCTTACCTTTTTAAACTATGAATTAGAAAGGTTAGGTCTACCTAAATACCAAGGGGATGTATTATGTACACTAAATATGGCACGTAGAATACTTAATCTCTCAAAAAGAGGCCTTGATAGTCTTGCCGAATACTTTGGAATAGAGATAATTCATAGACATAGGGCTGTATATGATGCTGAAGCCACTGCTTTGATCTTAGATAGAATGTTAAAGATCCTTAATAGTGAAGGTATTTTCACCTGGGAAGATTTACAGCGAAGATTGGATGGAAGTTACAAAGTCCCTCCAAACTTCCTTAAGCTAAAATATATCCTAGAAGAAGTACCACATAATCCAGGGGTCGTATTGTTCTTAGACGCCTCAGGAGATGTGCTATATATAACAAAATCTAAAGATTTAAAAAATAAGTTATCCAATTACTTCTACATTCAGGAGGGTATATCCCAAAGTAGACAAGAACTCTTGAAGAATACCACTTCTTTGGAGTATATAATAACTACAACCGAGTTTGAGGCTTATTTGCTAGAAAAAGAACTGCTACAGATGCTAGAACCTAAGTTCAATAGACCCTATCAAAAGAAACAGGATTGAATACTATCTTCTAAATATATTTAAGATTATAGATAAGATTATACTTAAAAGGATGCATGTAACTATTGGGAAAAATATTATAGTATTACCCCTTCTTATTACGATATCTCCGGGCAACTTTCCAAGATAAGGTATACGATTAAAGAAAAGTAAAAACAATCCAAATAAGACAAAGAGAACCCCAAAAAGGATCAATGCCTTCCCAAGGTATTCCATTTTCTATCACCCCGAGGAAGAAAATCTTTTAACCTTTTTCTCAAATCTTTCATATTCGCTAAATATACAACCACAATACTTCTGTTTATATATGCCTAACTCATCAGCTACTTTCTGAGAGTCACGCCAGCCAATTCTAAAATCTTCATAATGAAATTCTATATTTCCATCCTCCTCAGCTAATCTCTCTCCAATCTCCCTTATCTTATCGTGGTTCTGATATGGGCTAACAAGAAGTGTAGTAGAAAAGTGCTTTATCTCTAATTCTTTAGCCTTCCTTACTGTCTCTCTCAATCTCAAAGTATAACAGAGTTCACACCTATTATCTAGGGAATTAATTACAAGTTTAAGATGAGTACTAGGGATATAATCCCCAATTAAAAGAGGAATATTATTTGATAGATAATTCTTCAATGCCTCACCCCTTAATATATATTCAGTCGTAGGATGGATATTAGGATTGAAATAATAACCAATAACTTCGTAGGCAGATTTTAACCTCTCTAAAGGATATATGACACATCTGGCACAACATATGTGTAAAAGGAGTTTCATCTTATCTCCCTTTTAAAATCTTAAGCCCATTCTCTGTGATGACCCTACCTCTAGGAGTTTTTTCTATATAACCCATCTTTATTAAGTAAGGCTCATATATCTCCTCGATAGTCTCACTAGATTCGCCAATAGCTGAAGATAGTGTCTCTATACCAACTGGACCGCCTCCAAATTTATAGGCAATGGTCTCCAAAATTCTCATGTCTTCTCTGTCAAGTCCATGCTCTTCGATTTCAAAAAGTTTTAAGGCTTCTAATGCTAAAGAGTAAGATATAAAGCCATTGCCCTTCACCTCGGCATAGTCTCTCACTCTTTTTATAAGCCTATTGGCAATCCTAGGAGTACCTCTAGACCTATGAGAGATCTCTCTAAGTGCTTCTATCTCATACTTTATATTAAGTATCTTGGCAGACCTTTTTACTATCTCTAGAATCTCTTCTGGAGAATAATAATCTAACCTTTCTATAATTCCAAACCTATCTCTCAACGGAGGAGATACTAAGCCAAATCTAGTTGTAGCACCTACCAAAGTAAACCTAGGTAATTTAATCCTTATAGCTTTAGCGCCTGTCCCTTTACCTATAACTATATCGACCTCTCTTTCCTCCATGGCTGGGTACAGTATCTCTTCTATAGGCTTTCCAAGTCTATGTATTTCATCTATAAACAATACGCTTCCATCCTCTAAAGATGTTAATATAGCTACTAATTCTCCAGCCCTTTCAATAGCTGGACCTGATGTTACCTGAATAGGCACCTTTAACTCACTAGCTATTATATATGCTAGAGTAGTCTTTCCTAATCCCGGAGGACCATAGAGTAATATATGATCTAATGTATCTCCTCTCTTAAGAGAGGCCCTAAGAAAGATTTCTAGCTGAGACTTCACTTTCTCTTGCCCTACAAATTCCTCAAGAGTTCTAGGCCTAAGGGAACTTTCTATTACTTTCTCTTCTGGTAAAACTACTGGAGAGAATATATCTTTATCCATCTCTTCTAGATAACCTCTGTAAAGAAATCTTAATCAATTCTTCTAAGGATTTATTTTCTAAATCTATCTCTTCTAATACACTTTTTATTTCACTTTTATTATAACCTAAAATTTTTAAAACTTCAGTAAGTAGTCTTTTGTTTTCTTGAGATACGTCTTCTAGGTTTATAAGTTTATCTTTTAACTCTAGTATCAACTTCTTAGCCCTCTTTTTACCTACCCCAGAGACCCCCCCTAGAGCATCTAGATCCTCTGTCTTAATTCCTCTAATTATGCCTTCATAACCTAATTCGCTAATCAAAGCCATACCAACTTTAGGGCCTATACCTGAGATATTTATAAGCAATTCAAATAAATCCCTCTCTTTATCGGAGAGAAAACCATATAATGTAGGAATTCCATTATTAAATAAGAAAGCAGTAAATACCCTATAGGACTTGCTAACTTTCAGAGACTTACTAAGAGAGGGTGGAATATAAATATGAAAACCTACTCCATTTACATCTAAAATAATTGAAGAGTCGTTTATCTGAGAAATTATACCCTCAATATAGGAGAACATCGCCTACCTAAAATCTCAAGACCTGCGCATAAGGATAGGGCTAAAGCATCACTAGCGTCTATTGGTATATCTTGCTGGATAGACAAAAGCTTTTTCACAATAAATCTTATCTGTGCTTTATCTGCTCTACCATAGCCAGTAAGAGAATTTTTTACTTGCGTCGGATTAAATTCCATAACTTCCAAATTATAAAGACTTGCTAAAAGTAATACAACACCTCTAACTTCGCCTAAAATGATAGAAGTTTTTACATTTTTATAGTAAAAGACCCGTTCTAACGAAATCACTTGTGGTTTAAAAGTCTCTAAAACAGATGAAAGTTCCCTAAAAATAGACTCTAATACCTTTGATCTTAAATCTTCTTTAGAGGTATCTATAATTCCATAATTTAAAAGTAAAAAAGACCTATCTCTTAATTCTATAACTCCATAACCTGTAATATAGGAACCTGGATCAACTCCAACAATAATGTTACTATGCATTAATCAAAATCTCATCTGGTATATCGAAGTTACTATACACCCTCTGAACATCATCAAGATCTTCTAATTGTTCTAGTAATCTTAGTAAATGTCTTGCATCATCGCTTTCAACTCTAACTGTATTGTTAGGGATGTATGTAACCTCTGCCCTTAAGACCTTAAGCCCCGCATTTATAAAACTCTCCTTGGTCTTTTCAAAATTCTCTGTAGAAGTTATTATCTCATAGCCATCATCTGTGCTTCTTACATCTTCTGCCTCTGTTTCAAGAGCTATATTATAGACGGCCTCCTCTTTTTCTTCGGGACTTATTAGTATGTAACCTTTACGTGAGAAAATCCAAGAGACACAACCTGATTCTCCTAAACTACCTCCATTACGCTGAAAAACATGTCTAAGTTCTGCTGTAGTCCTATTTCTGTTGTCTGTAGTAGCTTCGACCATAATAGCCACTCCTCCTGGTCCATATCCTTCGTATATAACTTCTTCGTAATTAGCTCCTTCTAATTCTCCAGTCCCTCTCTGTATAGCCCTTCTTATATTCTCTGAGGGCATATTAACCTCTTTAGCTTTCTCTAATGCCAGTCTAAGTTTTGGATTATTCTCTGGATCAGGACCTCCTTCTCTTACTGCGATAATAATCTGACGAGTAACTTTACCAAAAAGTTTACCTCTAACAGAATCCATTTTTTGCTTAGTTTCTCTTATATTATGCCATTTCGAATGTCCAGACATAAAATCACCTCGCTATAAAGAGTTTTCCCTATATAATACAAAAAAGGGCCCGGCAGTGGCCTACTCTCCCATAGGGTCCCCCCTATAGTACCATCGGCGCTGGAGGGCTTAACTTCCGTGTTCGGGATGGGAACGGGTGTTTCCCCTCCGCCCTTTTACCACCGAGCCTTCTTATCATTAAATAACCACACCTTCAAAACTGCATAGCGGGTAATATCAAGACCTCGGTCTATTAGTACTGGTCGGCTCAAGGCGTTACCGCCCTTACACCTCCAGCCTATCTACCAGGTGTTCTCCCTGGGACCTTACCCGGCTTACCCGGTGGGATACCTCATCTTGAGGTGGGCTTAGCGCTTAGATGCTTTCAGCGCTTATCCCTACCAGACATGGCTACCCAGCTTCTGCTCCTGGCGGAACAACTGGTACACCAGAGGTCTGTCCGCTCCGGTCCTCTCGTACTAGGAGCAGCCCCTCTCAAGTATCCTACGCCCACGACGGAT
>JBMFMV010000061.1:0-11424 GCA_049970495.1 bacterium | reverse complement strand
CTCCCTATGCAGTAAAAGCTGGTGCAGTGGTTATAGATAATAGTAATGCGTTTAGAATGGAGCCTGATGTACCCCTTGTTGTCCCAGAGGTAAATGAGGAGAAGATAAAGGAACATAAAGGGATTATTGCTAATCCTAACTGTTCTACTATTCAGATGGTAGTAGCATTAGCTCCGCTGCATAGGAGATTTAAGATCAAGAGGATAGTTGTCTCTACATATCAGTCTGTATCTGGTACAGGTAGAGAGGCAGTAGAGGAACTTTGGGAGGAAACTAAGAGTATCCTTGAAGGAAAGTCTATAGCTCCTAAAGTCTATCCTCATCAGATAGCTTTTAATCTTTTACCACATATAGATATCTTTTATCCAAATGGTTTTTCTAAGGAAGAGATGAAGATGTTAAATGAGACAAGGAAGATTCTCGATGACCCATCTATAAAGGTCTGCGCTACAACGGTTAGAGTTCCAGTATTTAGAGCCCATTCTGAGAGTGTAAACATAGAAACTGAATTACCTATAACTCCAGACGAAGTGAGAGAGATCTTAAGCAAATCTCCAGGAGTAGTGGTGGTAGATAAGCCTGAGGAAGCCATATATCCTATGCCTATAATGGCAGAAGGCAGAGATGAGGTATTTGTAGGTAGGATAAGGAAAGACGAGTCGGTAGAAAATGGGATAGCTATGTGGATAGTCTCTGATAATATTAGAAAAGGTGCTGCTTTAAATGCTGTTCAGATTGCAGAATCTCTTGTTAAATTAGGCTTAATTTAGGAGGAATAAATATATGCTTTTAGTCCACAAGTATGGAGGAACCTCTGTAGGTACTATAGAAAGGATAAAAAATATAGCTAAGAAGTTAGCGATGTTGAAAAGAGAAGGGAATGACCTTGTTGTAGTAGTCTCTGCTATGGGGGACACAACCGATGAACTTATAGACCTTGCCAAAAAAATCTCTAGCAGTCCTGCTCCCAGGGAACTAGATGCCCTTATGTCTACTGGAGAGCAGATCTCAGGAGCTCTTATGGCTATGGCTCTAGAAGATATAGGTATTCCTGCAATTTCTTTAACCGGATGGCAAGCAGGGATCTATACGGATGAGAATGCAGGTAGGGCTAGAATAAGGTTAGTTGATACTACTAGGATAAAGGAAGAGTTGAAAAAGGGGAAGGTGGTAATTGTTGCTGGTTTTCAAGGGATATGTGATCAGAATGATATAACGACCTTAGGAAGAGGTGGTTCTGATACAACTGCTGTTGCTCTTGGAATAGCGTTAGGTGTAGAAAAGACAGAGATCTTTACTGATGTAAAGGGTGTATATACTGCTGACCCAAGGATAGTAAAGAACGCTAAAAAACTTGATATAATTTCTTATGAAGAGATGTTAGAACTTGCTAGCCAAGGGGCTAGAGTAATGCATAATAGAGCGGTAGAGCTTGGATGGATCTATAATATGAAGATAGAAGTAAAATCTTCTTTTGAAGATGAACCTGGCACTATCATACAGGAGGTAAGTGAAATGGAACCAGTAAGTAGAGTTAGAGGTATTGCTCATAAAACTGATATAGCAAAGATAACCTTAAAGCATGTTCTTGATAGACCGGGGATAGCTCATAGAATATTTAAGCCTTTAGGGGACGCAGGTATTAATGTTGATGACATAATACAAAATGCCAGCGAATCCGGTTATACTGATATCTCCTTTACGATTCCTATAGATGATGTTGATAAAGCTTTGAATATTTTAGAAGGAGTAAGAAAAGAGTTAGGTATAAGAGAGATCCTATGTAATAAAAATGTGGGTAAGGTATCTATTGTTGGAGTCGGTATACAGAGCACCCCTGGTATAGCAGCTAAGATGTTTGGGCTTTTAGGTGAAGCGAATATTAACATAGATATGATATCTACCTCAGAGATAAAGATTGGATGCATAATAAATGAAGATGAGGTAGAAAGGGCTGTTAAAGTTCTACATGATGGCTTTGGCCTAGGAGAGGGATAGTTGAAAAGGGCGATAATTACTGTAACAGGGATTGACCATACTGGTATAGTAGCTGGGATAAGCTCTGTATTGGCTAACTTTGGTATTAATATACTTGATATAACTCAGACAATTATGGGAGATATCTTTGTTATGGCCCTTCTAGTTGATATAACAGGAATAGATGATATAACCCCTTTGTTAGAAAGGCTTTTGGAGGAGGGGAATAAACTAAAGGTAAAGGTTTCTTTTGAAAGAGAAGAGATCTTTAGAGCTATGCACAGGATATAGCCTATGATATTTGCTACTGAAGAGATACTTGAAACTATAAGGATGATACAGGTAGAACATCTTGATATTCGTACTGTTACTTTAGGGGTTGATCTACTGGACTGTAGAAGGGATAGTATAGAGGATACTGTTAAATTTTTAAGAGC
The DNA here is from genome assembly GCA_049970495.1 of bacterium. Taxonomy (GTDB): domain Bacteria; phylum DUMJ01; class DUMJ01; order DUMJ01; family DUMJ01; genus DUMJ01. The sequence continues at coordinate 9,010 of JBMFMV010000061.1, read as the reverse complement.
AAGGCTCCTGAAAGCCACTGAAAATTTTATCAGCACTATAAAGAAGGTAGAAGTTGAATATGGAATTCCTATAGTAAATAAAAGAGTTGCTATAACTCCTGTATCTTTAATCTTATCTAGTCTAAACTTAGAGGATTATATATACCTTGCTAAAGAACTGGATAGGCTTGCTTTAGAGATTGATTTAGACTTTATAGGTGGTTATACTGGCTTTTTAGAGTATGAGGTATCCAATACAGACAAGGTATTCCTTAAATCCATCCCTGTTGTTTTGAATGAAACAGAAAGATTATGTGCCTCTATTATTACTGCTACAACTGAGGCTGGAATAAATTTGGATGCTATAAAAGAGTCTGCTTATATAATATTAGAAACCGCTAAGCTAAAAAACAGACCCCTGGTATGCGCCAAACTCATTGTTCTCTCTAATCCTCCAAAAGATAATCCTTTTATGGCTGGGGCATTTCATGGTATAAAAAGGGGAGAGAGGGTTATAAGTGTTGGTATAAGTGGACCTGGAGCTGTAAGGTCTGCTGTAGAAAGGCTACCCAAAAATGTAGATATAACCTCTGTGGTAGAAGAGATAAAGAGGATTTCATTTAAGATAACAAGGGCTGGAGAATTTATAGGGAGAGAGGTTGCCAGAAGATTAGGGATAGACTCCGTAAGTGTAGATATATCTCTTGCGCCAACTCCAGAGGAGGGAGATAGTGTAGCTAGAATTATAGAAAAGATAGGAGTTAAAACTTTTGGTGCCCCTGGAACAACTGGACTTTTGTTTCTACTAAACGATGCTCTTAAAAAAGGTGGACTAATGGCATCTTCATCTGTCGGAGGATTAAGTGGTACATTTATCTCGGTGAGTGAGGATAAGGGTATAGCAGAGGCTATTGGTAAAGGGGCTCTTAGCTTAGAAAAACTAGAAGCTCTTACGAATGTATGTTCTGTGGGGCTTGATATGATTCCTATACCCGGGGATATATCCCCATATACTCTTATGGGAATTATACTAGATGAAATGGCTGTAGGGGTAATGCATAATAAGACCACTGCAGTAAGAATTTTACCTGTTCCTGGGGGAAAGCCTGGAGATTGGGTGGATTTTGGAGGCCTTTTAGGTGGTGCACCTATTGTAAAAGTTAATGAGACATCCTGTATGGATCTTTTTGAAAGAGGGGGAAGAATTCCTCCGTCTATTAGCAGTTACAGAAATTAAAATTTCATTGGGGAGGTGTATAATGAAGATCTCTTGCCAAGAAAACTTAGTTAAGGGAAATAGTCTTAGAGAGAAAGTAGAGAAACTGGAATCTTTTGGTTTCGATGGGGTTGAACTTTGGGGAAATGATCTAAAGGAGAGACTAGAAGAGGTAAAGGCGGCATTTAGTGGTAGAGGTATAAAAGTAAGCACAATCTGTTCTGGTTACCGAGGATGTTTGCTAGACCCTGATAAAGAAGAGAGAGACAGGGCTATTAGAGACATAAAAGAGTTACTCTCCATATCTGCGGAATTACAGGCGGTAGGTCTAGTTGTTGTCCCGATATTTGGTCCTCCTAGGTTACCTGATCTTACTCCAATTATGGGGGTAATAGAATTAGAGAAAAAGTTACTTGTTGAACTTTTAAATGAACTAGGAGAATATGCCTATTCTCAAGGGACATATGTATTACTAGAACCATTAAATAGATATGAGACTCATCTTGTAAAGACTCTTATTGATGCTAGAGAGATACTAACTGCTACACATGGAAAGGGTTTAAAGATGATGGCTGACTTTTTCCATATGAATATAGAAGAGACTAATATTTCACAGGCTATTTCTGATAACTTTGATCTAATTGCCCATATTCATCTAGCAGATAGCAATAGACTTTTACCTGGAATGGGGCATACTGATTTTGCTACTGCTTTTAAAGTCTTAAAAGAGAAGGGTTACTCCGGTTATATGACGCTAGAATGTGGAATCCCTGGAGATCCTGATGAATTACTCCCTAAGACGGTTAAATATCTAAGGTCTTTAATATAAGCTTAGGTGAGTTTATTATGGATATAGGGGAATTAAAGAGATTTTTCTTAGATGAGATCAAAGAGAAGGAAGAGGAGGGTTGCAATGTCTCCTTTTTTAAGAAATTTGATTTAGAGCTTCTTACCGAGGATTCTCTCCTGAATTTTTATAATTTGCTTTCAAGTCTAAAACCATCTGAGAATTTTCTCTACATAGAGCCATCCTCTTTAGAGGAGATAAAGAAGTACAGACCAGATGGCCCTAGAAAGTTAGATATTTCTTTATCTGAAGAGACATTAAGGGATAAAATTTTAGGTGGTATTCTTGGTAGATGTATAGGATGTCTCCTTGGGAAACCTGTAGAGGGCTGGAGAAAAGAGGATATAGAAGAGTACTTAAGTCTTGCTGATACTGAAGAATTAAATTACTATTTTCCATATCTAGAGTCTGAGGAAGAACCTTTCAAGAGGATAAAACAGGTAAAGAATTGGACTGCTGGTAATATAGACAGGATGGTTAGGGATGATGACATAGATTATACAATTCTTGGTTTACATATCTTAGAGACCTATGGAGACTCATTTACTACTAAAGATATAGCAAATGAATGGCTTACTCATCTTCCTTATCTACTCGTATATACTGCAGAGAGAGTTGCTTATAGAAATCTAGTAAATGGCATAGAGCCTCCTAAGACTGCTACATTTATAAATCCTTACAGAGAATGGATAGGTGCACAGATAAGGGCTGATATCTTTGGGTATGTAAATCCTGGTTGGCCTGAGAGGGCGGGAGAGTTTGCCTATAGAGACGCATGTCTATCTCATGTGAAGAATGGTATCTACGGGGAAATGTTTATATCAGCTGCTATAGCATCTGCATTTGTAGTAGATGATGTGGAATCTGCAATAGAGATAGGACTTACAGAGATACCAAAGACCTCTAGGTTATACGAGGCTATAAATAATGTTATAGACTGGTGCAGAAAGGACAAAGATTGGAAGAATGTCTGGACTAAGGTTATGGATCAGTACGGAAGCTATCATCCTGTTCACACGATAAATAATGCCTGTTTTGTTGTCCTTGGACTTATCCTGTCAGAAGGAGATTTTGAGAAGGCTATAACAACGAGTGTGATGTGTGGATTCGATACTGATTGTAATGGTGCAACCTCTGGTTCTATAATGGGTGTGTTACTTGGAAGTAATAACTTACCTAGTAAATGGATAGAGCCCTTAAATGATACAGTTGAGAGTATTGTAATAGGATTTGAGAGGAGTAAGATATCAGGATTGGCAGAGCGAATATATAAATTAGTCAAGGGGTGATATTAATGGCAAAAGTATTTATGGATAAAGATGCAAGTTTGGATATGTTAAAGGACAAAGTAATAGGTGTTATAGGTTATGGAAATCAAGGAAGGTCTCAGGCGTTAAATCTAAGAGATAGTGGCCTAAGTGTCATTGTAGGAAATATAAAAGATAGTGCCTGGGATCTTGCAGTATCTGATGGTTTTACTGTAAAAAGTATTAGTGAGACAGCAAAAGAATCAGATGTTATTCTGCTTCTTATACCAGATGAGGTTGCTCCAAGGGTGACGGAGAGTAATATTCTACCTTATCTTTCCAAAGGGAAGGTTTTAGATTTTGCCAGTGGCTATAATATTACCTATGGTTTCATAAAGCCGCCTAAAGATGTAGATGTGATTTTAGTAGCTCCTAGAATGATAGGGAAAGGGGTTAGAGATCTCTTTTTACAGAATAGAGGCTTTCCTGTATTGGTTGGGGTAGAACAGGATGCCTCTGGAAAAGCCTGGGATTATGCCTTAGCAATATCTAAGGGTATAGGTGCATTTTTACCTGGTGGATGTGCTGTAGAGTCAAGCTTCTATGAAGAGACACTTGTTGACCTTTTCAGCGAACATTCTTGGGCCGGAGCAATGTTATACCTATTACAGACTTGCTATGAAGTTCTTATAGAGGAAGGGGTTAGTCCTGAGGTAGCTATACTAGAGCTCTACGCATCCGGTGAGTTAGGAGAGATAGGGAATGCAATAGCTCAATTTGGACTTTGGAAACAATTAGTTTTGCATTCTCACACAAGCCAATATGGGCATATGACCCGGGGTAAAAAGTATATTACTGAAGAGACAAAAAGGATTATGAAGGAGGCTATCGAAGAGATCAAGGATGGACGTTTTGCTAGAGAGTGGGGATTGGAACAGGCTATGGGGCTTCCTTCATTTAATAGGCTATGGAAGCTGAGGTTAAGTCATCCTATATGTGAGGAGGAAGATAAACTTTATAAAATCCTAGGGAGGAGATGAAGTCTCTTAGGTTTTATACAGGTATCCTACTTGGCAAATTAGCTATACATTTATCCCGTCTCTTTAGATTCGGGGGTACAAGTTTTCCAGGTAAGTTAGCTCTATCTATATACCCTCCAATGCTAAAAGAATTGGGAGAAAATTTAAGGCATAAGATTTTTATTACAGGGACTAATGGCAAAACTACTACTGCTAGAATTATAGCTTCTATACTAGAAGGGTTAGGGATAGATTATGTACACAACAGGGCAGGGGCAAACCTTCCTAGAGGGATTTGTACCAGTTTGATAGAAAGATATCCATTTAAATCTAACTCTTTAGATATGGTTGGAATCTTTGAGATAGATGAGGCGCATCTGAGACTCTTGGTGAAGGATATAAAACCAGATATTATTGTTATTACAAACCTATTTCGGGATCAGTTGGATAGGTATGGTGAGGTTGATACGCTAGCAAAAGTATTTAGAGGTATCGCCGAGGCTAATCCTGATACTACTTTTATAGTAAATGCGGATGACCCTTTAGTATCCAGTGTTACTTATAATCTATCAACTAAGGCATTATACTTTGGTATAGATTATAAGAATGAATATATATACTCGAGTATTGCAGATATAAGAGCTTGTCCATTCTGCGATGCAACATTAGTCTATTCTAAAAGATATATGGGGCATCAGGGGATATTTGAATGTTTGAAATGTGGTTTTAAAAGAAGAACTCCTGATATAGTTGCGTATGGGATTAACTCCGACTTAGAGAATTCTTCTTTTAATATATCTTTTAATGGAAAAGAATTTTATACAACCGTAAGATTACCTGGCATCTACAATGTCTATAATACACTTTCCGCTCTTTTGTCTTGTTACTCTTTAGGGATTTCTATAGAGGATGCTCTAGAGAATTTAAAGGATGTTAGAGCTGCATTTGGTAGGGGTGAGCGTTTTAATTTTAAAGGAAAGACTGTTTACATACTTTTGGCTAAAAATCCGGCAAGTTTTAATGAGATAATCCAGTTACTCTATAATAAAGAAGATATAACAACTTTACTGATTATAAACGATAATATCCAGGATGGAACAGATATCTCTTGGCTTTGGGATGTGAATTTTGAGATGTTAATGGAGAAGTCCAAGTTTATAGTGACCTCAGGAAGAAGGGCTTATGACATGGCACTTAGATTGAAGTATGGTGGTTTTGATGTCAATAGACTTCTAGTAGAAGAAGATTCTCTTAGAGCGTTAAATTTGGCTATAGAAAAATCAGACAAAGATAAAATCTACGTAATACCGACCTATACAGCTATGCTTGACCTTAGGAGGAAGCTAGAATCTCTAGGATTAACTAAGGGCTTTTGGAAGGATTGATATGTTTTTCTGCCTCTTTTAGATATTTTTCTGCCTCTTTGTCCTCTCCTTCTGTAGCTAAATGTATAGCCTTTGCAGAAAACCAAACTGTATCCCAGTCTTTTACAGTCTTAGCAGTCCTCATAAGTATCTTCCACATCTCTATATCTCTCTGTTCTATTTCTATATATCTTTTGGCGTAGAGATAGGCTAGGTTTGGATTTTTTAGATAATCTAGGTATATCTTTGACAATGCTCTTAGTGAGGGCTTATAGTATCTATCATATTCTAGGCATATCTTGAGGTTATTTATAACCTCATTTAGTATTGATTTATCTGGTTCTAACTCATACCTATCCATATAGAACCTAGATACAGAGTAGTATGCGCTAGTAGGGTATTTTACATATTTTAGAATAACAGGGAACAGACTCTTTCCAGCATCAAAAATCTCTTTCTTCTTTTCTGTCCTTAATCTTATGGAGTATAATTCTAGTTTTTTCTGAAAGGCATAGCCAATTGGATAACTCTTTATAGAGGCATCTAATAGTCTCTCTGCATTTACTAAATCCTTATTATTCATAGCATTTATTCCATCGAGAAGAAACTTATGTGCTACTATCTGCTTTGTCCCTGAATAACTGGAGTAAAGACAGAAGATAAAAGCTAGTACTACTAGAAAGTGATAAATCCTCTTTTTACCTGCTTTTAAAACTTTTATCTTCTTACTATTTATTACCCCTATCATTCCACACATTAGGAGGAGATAGAGATAAGTGACACTTATACCAAATATAAATAAGCCATTAATAGCAAAGTCTATAATACCTAAGGTTATTGCGGTTGAAAATATCCTAAATGGGTGTTTACTCCTATGAATATCTATTCCTGTTTTTATTGTATGGAATAGAAGCACAAAAAATACTAAAAAACCGATCAAGCCTGTCTGCAAAAATATATCTACATATTCGTTATGGGCACGGTCTGCATAAATAACATTATCTATTGGGTCTATCTTTGCGGCAGATTCTATAACTTTATACCGGGATAGATACTTTCCAGTTGTATCAAGTCCACATCCGAAGAAAAGCCTTATAGGATCTTTTATCATCTCATTCTTTAAAAACTTAAAAGAGGTCTTTAGTATGTATAGCCTTCCCATTTCTGGCTCTGTCATAGCCCTTAGCCTTGCTTTGAAGGCGTCAGTTAGGCCAGTACCTTTATGAGAAGCGAGCTTCTCTGTATAAGGAAACGCTACATAAACTACAATCATAATAAGAATTAAGGTAATGATGCGTTTCTTATACGAAGTTACATTATCTTTTATGTATGGAGAAAGATACTTTAGATATAGATATAGCCACAGTAAAAGGAGTGTAGATATAACTAGTTTGATAACAATAGTGACTGGGAGATACAGTAGCATCAAGATGAGGACTCCTGTAAAGACAAGGTAAAATATTACCTTTTTATATATAAAGTATGGCGACTTGGGTTTTAAAAATACTACTGGCATTAAGACAAGTAATAGTAAGAATGTAAGCCAAGAACTCCTAGTCCCTGAAGCAAGAAGTATATAAAATGTAAAGCTAAGTAGTGTAGAGAATACTATTCTTTCAATCCTATTTTTATTATAGATTACCTCTAGCATAACAAGAGGTATAACCATAACTATATATTCTCCTAAAAAGTCTGCGTTTCCTAAGGAAGAAATAATTCTACCTCCTAGATTTTCCAGGGAGAACATATCGAACCCTAAAATCTGCCTAAAGCCTCTAACAGTTACTAATACTAAGCCCAGTACAAACGCGTATTTAATAACTGGTAGCTTTTTCCTATCTATAAATAGTAGTGTTGTAGTAGAAAGAACAATAGGTAGCATAGATGATAATCCTAAGTATCTTTCCCATTCCCCGTAGTAACTTATGTCTTTGTATTCTGAGAATACAGTAGAAACTACTATAAATATTCCAAAGAGCCATATATATTTGAATAGCTTTGAAAAGTTCATACAGGAATCCCATATATGGAATAAAAGAGGGATTAAGGAGACGCATAGTACTAATCTTATAAAGAGAAACTTTGGAAGCTCAAATGGATCAATTGTCCAGGGGAAAAATATCCCCGGAGTGATACCTATGAGAAGGAAAACTACAGTATAGGATATCCTACTGTAGAATCTCGATCCCATCTATGATTTAGGCTGTTTTCCAACTATCGAGTCCCTTAATACCTCTACTGTTACATTTTCGGCAAGTTTTACTGTAACAGTTTTCTCTTTGACCTCAACTATAGTTCCTAGAAATCCTCCTTCTGTAATAATTTTCATACCCTTTTTTAGACTATTTACAAATTCTCTGTGCTTTTTCTCCCTTTCTCTCTGAGGTCTTATAAGCATAAAATAAAATATTACAAAAAATATGACCCAGAATATCAGTGGATAGTACAAAGATTGCCCATCTTGCATAATTATATACTCAACTCCTTCCTATAATAATAAGCGATCTCTTCTCTAAGCTCCAATATACTTCCATCTCTTATGGCGGATCTTATCCTATCCATAAGATGAAGTATATAGTAAAGATTGTGAATAGTTGTAAGCCTTGGTCCCAAAGCCTCTTCCGCCTTGAATAGGTGTCTTATATATGCTCTAGAATAATTCCTACAGGTATAACAATTACACTCTTCATCTATTGGTCTGGGATCGCTAGTAAACTCTGCATTAGTTATTATTAATCTACCCTTACTTGTAAATACACCTCCATGTCGGGCGAGTCTAGTTGGGAATATACAATCAAACATATCTATCCCTCTAATTACCCCTTCTACTAGAGATAGAGGTGTTCCAACCCCCATGAGGTACCGAGGTTTATCTTTGGGTGCATATGGCATTATATATTCAAGTATATCATACATCATCTCTTTAGGCTCTCCTACACTCAATCCCCCAATGGCTATACCTTCTACTTCCATACTGGAAACTCTCTCTAATGCCTCTAATCTTAGGTCATTGAACATTCCTCCTTGAACTATGCCAAATAAAGACTGATCTTCCCTCCTCTTTACTTTTATAGACCTTATAAGCCATTTAATAGTCCTCTCTAATGCTTCCCTAGCCTTCTCCTTACTGCTAGGATAAGGGATACACTCATCTAAAGGCATAATAATATCTGAACCTAGATTCTCTTCTATACGAATTACTTCCTCCGGTGTAAAAAAGAGTTCTCTTCCATCTAAGAACGATTTGAACTGTATCCCTGCATCTGTTATCTTTACTAACGGACTTAGGCTCATTATCTGATATCCACCGCTATCTGTAAGGATAGGTCTGTCCCAGT
>JBMFMV010000060.1:0-11555 GCA_049970495.1 bacterium | reverse complement strand
GTGGTCATTTGGTCCATCGGCGTGCAGATGCCTTCCCTTGATACCGTAACGAGCGTATAGGATCATATTGTAAGGCATAACGTGTTGTCTATACATCTCATCAGATACAAAAGCTGAGTGGTCATCAGCTAAACCTAGAGAGGTCGTTTTGGTACCAAAGTATTTATCAGCAAAATCTTGCAGTTTTATAAAGACAATCAGAAGTTTTTCGAATAGCTTATGGACTATTTGAGGTTCTTCTATTAGATACATAAAAACTTCACTAGGTTCTAAAATACCGCATGCTGCAGAGAGGGGAGGATGAATCCCTAATCTTCCTCCCACTGGTAGGTTTAAGCCAAGTTTAGACACCTTTTCCTTTAAGAGCTCATACTTTTTGTAAAATTCTAAAACTCTAGGATGATCTTCAGGATCTGGAGTCTTTAGCTTTTCTACCGCTTCTGGTAGACTCATAGTCCTTACTATCCAAGGGGAAGTATCATCAGGATACTCCACAGGCAGATCAAAATAGATAGCCTCTTGTATAGGGCCTATATCTAAATAGATTCCATAACTTACTCTATCATCCCTTAATTCTTCAAAAGCCCACTTTAAACCTTTTAACTGAACCTCAATCTGTAGATCTAGATTGATATAGTAGTCTCTTATATTATAACCGAACAACTTAGAATAGAAGCTGCCCCCAGTGCTTATGAGAATGGGAACCCTATCTGGCTCCTTAAAGCTTTTAGCAATTTCTAATCTCTTTCTAGATTCTTCTATCTGTGCTTGATATTTCTCAGGATTAAAGTCTACCATTACTATATTTCTCCTTTCTTAAGTATAATTTTATCTATGATTTCTATAATACCACTACTTATAGGATTTTGGGCAATATACCCTTTATTTCTCTTGACCACCTCTTTTATTTCAGGGTCTGCATTTGATACTGTAGCAGATTGAAAACCATACCTACCATCAACCATATCTATATCATTCCCGGAATCCCCAATTACTAAAACTTCGTTAGGCAAGATACCTAAATATCTAGAAAGTGTTAGAACTGTATTCCCTTTTCCCACCGATGGAGGTAATATCTGAACAAGGCTAAAGTTACGATTACACCAAAAGGGGCTTTCCATAGTTTTTAATTTTTTGCTTAGTTCTTTTTCGTACTCCTTTGCCCTTTCTATACTTTTGAATCTCATAGCTACCATATTTCTAACTAAAGCGATATCTCCTATTATATGGATAGAGACATCTTCTCCTTTTTTCTTTAACTCTTCTACCTCTTTTAGCAGTATTTCTTCAGCTAGAGGATAGAGCTCTTTCCATTCTTCATAGACCCTATTATTCCAAGATTTTAAAGGGATATATTCTTCTCCATCTAAGAGATATATCCTTGACTCGTCAACTATAAGCGAATGAGGATATCCCCTATTATTTCCAAGACCGTTAAGTTCCAATATTTTGAGCTGATCCTCTAACTTACGCCCACTAGCCGTAGATATCTTTATACCAAGGTCTCTTATAATATCAAGCTTTTCTCTAGTAACTTCAGGTATAACCATCCCTTCCTCTAAGATGGTTCCATCAAAATCAAATGCTACAAGCCTTATCTTCATCTTGTAATCACCTCTGAGAATAATTATAATAGTAAAAAGACTTTCATGCAAAGAGGAGGTTTCTTAGGATGTATTTAGGTGTGGATTATTATCCTGAGCACTGGGGAAAAGAGAGGTGGAATATAGATGCAGAGCTTATGGAAAAAGCAGGGATAGAGGTGGTTAGATTAGCAGAATTTGCATGGAGTAAATTAGAACCAGATGATGGGGTCTATGATTTCTCTTGGCTTGACGAGGTTATGTCTATTCTTGATAGACATAATATAAAGGTAGTTCTCTGTACTCCTACAGCAGCTCCACCTGCTTGGCTTATAGAAAAACATCCCGATATATTACCAGTAAATAGAAATGGGCAGAGAATGTCATTTGGAGCTAGGAGACACTATTGTATTACCAATAAGGTCTACTACTATTATTCTGAAAGAATTATTAAAAAGATGGCTGAACATTATAAAGACAATCCACAAGTTATAGGATGGCAAGTAGATAATGAATTTGGCGGTCCGAAGTGCTACTGTGATAATTGCAGAAGAGAGTTTCAACTCTGGTTAAAAAATAAATATAAAACACTAGATAACTTGAACAAGGCTTGGGGAAATGCCTTTTGGAGTCATGACTATAACTCTTGGGAACAGATACCTCTTCCGATTGTTTATTATCATAATCCAGCTTTTGACCTTGATTTTAGACGATTCTTCTCTGACATGACTACCAGATATAGTAATATGCAAATAAGGTTACTTAAAGAGCTGAATTCAAATAAGTTTGTAACTCATAACTTTATGGGGCTTTTCTCCGAATTAGATTACTATGAATTGGCTAAGGAGTATGATTTTGTATCATGGGACAATTACCCTAGAGGGATTGAGAATAGGTATCGTTCTGCCCTGGCACATGATGTAATGAGGGGATTAAAAAAGAAGAACTTTTGGGTAATGGAAGAGCAGTGCAGTTACCTAACAAGAGAGGATATAACAAGGACTTTTCCCCCAGGAGAGATGAGGCTGTGGACGTATCATTGTTTTGCACATGGAGCAGAAACAGTAGTCTACTTCAGATGGAGGGCATGTAATTTCGGTATAGAACAGTTTCACTCTGGGATATTACAACACGATGGAACTGATAAGTCAATAAGTTATAGAGAACTAGTGCAGATAAAAGATGAGATGAAAAGGATTGGTTTTAAAATTGAAGGAGCAAACACAGTTTCGCCTGTAGCTATAATATATGACTATGAGAACATATGGGTAAACTATGCCTATCTAGAGAAGCCTATGTATGACTATCCAGGAGAGATACTCAGATTTTACAAGGCGATAAAAAAACTTGGCATAAATACTGATATAATAAAGACAACAGATGACTTCAGCCAATATAAGGTAGTAATAGCCCCATTACTCTATATAATGACCGATGAGATAGCAGAGAATATAAAGAGATATGTTTCTACTGGTGGGATATTTATAACTGGGTTCAGATGTGCTATAAAAGACAAAAACGGCAACATACTAAAGGAAGTCTTGCCTGGTAAGTTAAGAGACCTCTTTGGAATAAGTATATATACCTGGGATAATGTAAGAGATAGGGCTGTAGAGATAAAAGATAAGGATGGAAAGACATATAAAGGAGATACATTTTTAGACTTAATAACCCCAGAAGGAGCAGAAGTGATAGCACAGTATAATAGTGGTTGGTATACCCCATATTCAGCTGTTACAGTTAATAATTATGGAAAAGGTAAGGCGTATTACATAGGCTGTGGTCTCTCTCAGGAATTCTATGATTCCTTAATAGGTGATATCCTCTCAGAATATGCTCTCAAGGAGGTCTCTTTCCCAGAAGAAGTAGAGGTGAACACAAGGGAGAAAGACGGTAAGAGGTTTATATTTATAAATAACTTCTCGGATAGAATAGTCTATATAAATGTTAAAAAGAGAATGTTTGATTTGATATCTGAAGAATCTGTGCAAGGAGAAATAGAATTGAGCCCATTTGGTGTTATGATACTGGAGGATTAAGATGCTATACAGGGAAGATTGGGACAGAGTGAAAGAAATATATAAATTATGGTGGAATAAAGAATTGGATTTTCCTCTATTACAGGTAGTAAGTCCTAAGGGTGGAGTAAGGGGATATAAGGGATATGACGGTTGGGGTTTTCTAAGATATAAGTGTTGTCCAGAAAAGGCCATAGATATTTTTGAGAATAGGTGCAAAGATACATACTTTGGTGGAGAATCATTCCCTAACCTATGGATGAATCTAGGACCTGGCTCTTTGGCTTCATACTTTACAGGGTTTTTAAGGTTTGATAGCGATACAAATACTGCTTGGTTTGAAAATCCGCTTCCTTGGGAGAAAGTGGAAAAATTAGAGTTCAAAGAGGATAATGAGTGGTGGCAATACACAAAATATATTACAAGACTCTCTATAGAAAGAGGAAAAGAAAAGTTTATAGTTGGTACTACTGATATTGGAGGGGTATTAGATATACTTGCCTCCTTTAGAGGAGCTCAAAATCTTCTGATAGATCTCATAGAAGAACCTGATAAAGTTCTCTCCATGATTGATAAAATTTTAGAGGCTTGGTTTAAGGTTTATCAGGAATTATACGATATAACTAGTGAAAATCAGGAGGGAACTTCTGCGTGGATGGGGATATGGTGTCATAAGAGATGGTATCCATTACAGTGTGATTTCTCCTATATGATATCGCCCAAGATGTTTGAAAGGTTTGTGGCACTAAACCTTGAAAAGCAGTGTAAATGGTTAGACTATAGCATCTATCATTTAGATGGACCAGGAGAAATTCCGCATTTAGATATACTATTGGATATACCTGAATTAAGTGGTATCCAATGGGTTCCTGGTGCAGGAAATCCTCAATGTGACTCTCCTAAATGGTTTGATATGTACAAAAAGATAACAAAACATAATAAACTCCTTGTGCTTCAATCCTTTGATGATATAAACAATATACCCAAGATATTAGAGGAAATACCTAATAAGGGAATGGTGCTTATTTCTACCTGGGTAGATAATGAATCTACTGCAAGAGAGTTTATACAGAGAGTAAGGAGGTTTTTAAGTTATGGCAAAGATTACTTTTATAGGAGCTGGTAGTGTAGTTTTTGCTAAAAGACTATTGATAGATATACTCTCTTACCCTGAGCTTTCTGACAGTGAGATAGCCCTTATGGATATAAATAGAGAAAGATTAGAGCTTATATATACCTTAGCTAAGAAAGTAGTAGAGAAAATGGGCTGTAAGGCAAAGGTGACTGCTACGCTAGATAGGAGAGAGGCGCTAGACTCAGCAAAATATGTGATAAATATGATTCAAGTTGGCGGATTAGAAATGTTTGAAGTAGATTGTGAAATACCAAGAAAATACGGGATAGACCAGACTGTAGGAGATACTGTTGGGCCTGGGGGAGTCTTTAGAGGACTAAGGACCATCTCAGTATTGCTAGACATAGCTAAAGATATGGAAGAACTGTGCCCAGATGCTCTATTTATAAATTATAGCAATCCTATGGCTATAAACTGTTGGGCTATGAATAAAGCTACTAAGATTAAAAATGTTGGGCTGTGTCATAGTGTTCAAGGAACTGCTCGTCAATTAGCGGCTTATGTCGGAGTTGATCCTTCTAAAGTATTGTATTGGGTAGCAGGTATAAATCATATGGCTTGGTTCCTGGAATTTAAACTTGGAGATGAAGACCTCTATCCTAAACTTTGGAAGGCTATGGAAGACCCAGAAATATATATGAAGGATGCGGTAAGATTTGAGATAATGAAATATTTTGACTATTTTGTTACAGAATCCACACATCATATGTCAGAATATGTTCCATACTTTAGAAGAAATCCGGAGAAGATAAAAGAGCTTATTCCTCAAAGGTGGGACTATCTAGAGATATGTAGGGATAGATGGCAACCTCATTATGAAATGATAAAGAGAGAAGCATCTGGAGAGAAGCCTATAGAGATAAACCGTTCTGACGAATACGCGGCGACTATTATATATTCCATGGAAACCGGAGTACCAAGTCGGATAAATGGTAATGTAAACAATGACAACTTAATAACAAATCTTCCAGAAGGCTGCTGTGTAGAAGTTCCTTGTTTAGTAGATAGAACAGGGATACACCCGTGCTTCGTTGGGGACTTGCCCCCGCAGTGTGCAGCACTAAATAGAACCAATATAAATCTTCAGGAACTAGCAGTGATAGCTGCTTTAGAGAAGAATCCCCGTAAAGCTCTCCAGGCAATTATGTTAGATCCACTAACAGCAAGCATCTTAGAACCAAGGGACATAAAGAAGATGGTAGATGAGATGTTCGAGGCAGAAAAGGAATGGATAGGATTTTGAATTAGGGTTTAATTCTCTAATATGCTATGGTATAATCTATAGTGTATTAGATTAGAGGTGATTTTTATGATAGAGGTAAAGATTAAAGCAGTAGGAATGGATATAAACTCTATGTCACCAGTAGTTATCCTTTCTGACTTTGAAGAGAAAAACTTTTTGCCTATTTGGATAGGATTAGCCGAGGCTCAATCTATAGCTATGCAACTTCAACAAACAGTCCCACCTAGACCTTTTACCCATGACCTTATGGTGAATATCCTCAATGAGTTAAATGTTACTATTAAGAATGTCTCTATAGTAGACCTTAAGGATGGGGTTTACTATGCTACTATAACCCTTATCCTTAATGGTAAGACCTATTTTATAGATTCAAGGCCAAGTGATGCTATAGCCTTAGCTGTTAGAACTAATGCGCCTATATATGTCGATGAAAGGGTAGCTAAGGAAGCTTTTATATTAAGTGAGAATATTCAACAACAGGACAGTCAGGAAGAGGAAGAATTTCGTCAATTCTTAAATAATCTTAAACTTGATGACCTGGATAAGTACTTATAGATATTAGAAGACTCTTCTGCCAATGCTAACAATGACAAAAAGACCGTATTGATAAAGAACGATCTAAGGATAACTTTTTGTCCGATTTACTTAGGATAAAAAACTATCCTTCTTAAGTTAATTATTCTATAAAGCCCAAGCTAAAATTCCAGCTAATACAAAGAATACGCCGCCGATTACTGCTATAATCTTATCGAGTTTCTTCTCCTTTTCTTTTCCAACATGGAAAAGTCTAGCGCTTCCACCAATTGCCCCTAATCCTTCTCCTCTAGGAGGTTCAAACAATATAATTACACTTAATCCTAGAGCTATAAGTATCTGAATAATCATCAATGTATTCTCCATACTACCTCCATATCCTATAAAAGATACTTAACTATCCTAGCGAAACTATCCGGATTTAAACTTGCTCCTCCAACAAGAGCTCCATCTATCTCCTGTTCTTTCATAAAACTATCTATGTTAGAAGGAGTCACACTACCACCATAGAGTATTCGCACCTTTTCAGCTCTATCCTTTCCAAATTTTGTACTGTACCATTCCCTTATCATAGAGATAACTTCTACCGCATCCTTAGGATATGCTGGTTTCCCGGTTCCAATAGCCCATACAGGCTCATAAGCAATAACTAAAGACTCAGGGTCCTTAACTAAAGCTAAGCTCCCTTCAAGCTGAGAAATAACTACATCTTTCGTCTTATCCGCCTCTCTATCTTCCAATCTCTCTCCAACACATAGTATAGGGATAAGGCCATTTCTAATAGCAGACTCCACCTTTTTAGCTATGAATTCGTTAGTTTCTCCTATAATCCATCGTCTTTCAGAGTGTCCCAAAATAACAAAGGTACAGTCAAACTCTTTCAGCATTAAAGGAGAAATTTCTCCAGTAAAAGCCCCCTTCTCTTCCCAAAACATATCCTGAGCCCCAAGATAAATTCTCGTATCAACAATCATCTTTGAGACCGTATCTAAGAGTGTAAATGGTGGACATATAGCTATGTCTCTATCCTGCACATCCGATACTAATAATTTAAGGCGCTGTACCAGAGATATAGCCTCTGGTACAGTACCATTCATCTTCCAGTTACCAGCGATAAGTCTCCTTCTCATTTGAGTTTCCTCTTAATACTTTCACTATCATCTAGAGCAGCTACTCCAGGAAGGACTTTACCCTCTAAGAATTCTAAACTCGCTCCTCCACCTGTAGATACATGAGTCATTTTATCTGCAAGTCCAAATTTCTCCACCGCTTCAGCCGTCTCACCACCACCAACTACCTTTAACGCATCAGTGTTCGCTATAGCTATCCCTACGGCTTTTGTTCCTACACTAAAGGCAGGCATTTCAAACACCCCCAATGGTCCATTCCATACTATAGTCTTTGCCTGAGAGATTTTTTGAGAAAATATTTCTATCGTCTGAGGACCTATATCTAACCCCTGCCAATCGCTTGGAATCTGAGATACTGGTACTACTCTAGTATTGGCATCTGGAGCAAATTTATCGGCTATAACTACATCAACAGGCAATACTAATTCTACCTTCTTTTCCCTAGCCAAGTTCAATAACTCTTTAGCTAGAGAAAGTTTATCTACTTCACAGATCGATTGACCTACTTCGTAACCTAAAGCCTTTAAGAATGTATAGGTCATACCTCCACCTATTAGAAGTATGTCTACCTTCTCTAAAAGATTTTTTATAACTCCAATCTTATCTGAAACCTTTGCCCCTCCTAATACCGCTACAAATGGTCTCTCAGGAGATTCCAAAACTTTGGAGAAGAATTTTATCTCTTTCTCCATAAGGAAGCCAGCTACCGCAGGCAAAAGTCTAGCTACTCCTTCTGTAGATGCATGAGCTCTATGTGCAGTTCCAAAGGCATCATTTACATATATATCAGCAAGGCTTGCTAGCTCCTGAGCAAACTTAGGGTCATTTTTCTCTTCCTCAGGATAAAATCTTATATTTTCCAGTAGGATTACATCTCCCTCTTTCATCTCTGCTACTGTCCTTTTTACTTCCTCACCTATACAATCATTTAGTTTCTTCACCGGAATCCCTAATTCACTAAGTCTAACAGCTACAGGATCTAATCTTAAACTCTCAGTAACTCCCTTAGGTCTTCCAAGATGAGTAACAAGTATAACCTTAGCCCCCCTTTCTCTCATATAGTTTATCGTCGGAAGAGCAGCTCTTATCCTTGTATCATCTGCGACCTTTCCATCAGCTAAAGGAACATTAAAATCTACTCTAGTAAGAACCCTTTTCCCTTTTAAATCAATATCTCTAATTGTAAGTTTATCCATACTAAGCTCTCCTTAGATACCCTTGCTTTTTACAAAGGCTACAAGGTCTGCTACTCTACAAGAATAACCCCATTCATTATCATACCATGCTAAAACTTTTACCAAATTTCCTACCGTCATAGTAGAAAGGCCGTCTACTACTGTAGAGTAGGTAGTACCTTTAAAGTCCATAGATACAAGAGGCTCATATGTTATATCCAATATTCCCTTCATCGGACCAGCGGCAGCCTCTTCAAATGCCTTATTTACCTCTTCAACTGTTACCTCTCTGCTTACTACACATACCAAGTCAGTAATAGAAACAGTCGGAGTAGGGACCCTCAAAGCTATCCCATTCATCTTACCTTTTAGTTCTGGGATCACTGCTCCAATAGCCTTAGCAGCACCAGTAGTTGTAGGAATAATATTTAAAGCAGCAGCCCTTGCCCTTCTTAGATCTTTATGAGGGAGGTCTAAGACCCTCTGATCATTTGTATAGGAGTGAGTAGTGGTCATTAATCCACTTATTATTCCAAATTTATCATTTAATACTTTAGAAACGGGAGCAAGACTATTTGTAGTACAAGAGGCATTAGAGATGATATGGTGTTTGCTTGGATCATATAGATTTTCATTTACACCAAGAACTATAGTTATATCCTCTCCCTTAGCAGGAGCAGTAATTATTACCTTTTTAGCCCCAGCCTTGATATGAGCTGAAGCCTTTTCTGCATCAGTAAAGATTCCAGTAGACTCTACTACTAAGTCTACACCAAGATCTTTCCAAGGAAGATTTGCCGGATCTTTTTCTACAAGTACCTTTATACGTCTAGAATTAACTATCATGTCATTTCCATCTACTTTTACCTCACCTGGAAATCTACCATAGTTAGAGTCATACTTAAGGAGATGTACATTCGTCTGAATGTCAGTAATATCATTTATAGCTGCTATTTCTATATCTGGATACCTCTCTATAAGCGCTTTAAGAACCTGTCTTCCTATTCTACCAAAACCATTAATTCCCACCTTCATTTTTATACCTCCTTTTGGGAAATTAATAATTTTCCAATCTCTCTATACTGATTATCCAATCTAAGTTTTGATAACTCTATAAATCTTATTTCTCTTACATTCTTTATAGGAGTTTCTACCAAAAAGTTACTCTCTGTCTTTTCAATTATCCTACCCAAACCCATAAACTTTCCTCTTCTATCCCTAAGTCCTACAACTAGACCTATAAGATCATCTTCTCTGAGAGCACACTTATATTTTACCATATCAGTCAAACATTCCCTTAGAGATAATAGGGGATAAGGGAAATAGAAGAGATATATCCCTGCAGAAAATAAAGTTAGATTAGTAGAAAAATATTGCTTGAACAGTAATTCCCTTCTCTCTTTTCTAGTTTGAAAATCTCTTCTTTTTGCATTTGGTAGCGGCTTCAGTAGAGTTTTTTCGCCTGGTATATAAGAGATAAAGCTTTTAGCCCAAGAATCCTCCGAAATAACAATTGAAAACGGGTTCTCAATATTTTCTATTATGCTCCTTTTATAACCTAAAGCTCTCGGGGAATTGACATACCCACAGGTATCTATAACTAGTTTTATATCCCTTTTAGGTACTAAGGAAAGGAGTTTAAGAGATCTAGCAGTAATAAGGGGTTCTAATCCCTCAGGCGTATTATTCCCTACAAATTCAGAGGCTATTAATTCAACACCTAAAGAATCTTCTCCAATCAAGGCCATATTTCCTAAAGATATTGTCATAGGGAGCCCTATAATTGACTGTCCCAAGTCTAGATCTAAGAAGAAGAGTTTATAACCCTTTCTTAAAAGAAAAGAAGAAAGGCCAATAGCAAAAGAAGTCTTCCCTACATCGACCCCTCCGATAATTACATAACACCAAGAGTCTGGGAAATCCTTAACTCTTTCCTCAGTATAAGAATATGCATCAGGATTTACTTTTAATATTATCATCTACTAATTCTTCTAGTTTCCTCATATAATAAGCTATAGTACTCTTACTTACTGGTGGTTTAGATAACTGAGCTAATTCTTTTAGGGTTGCTTGAGGATACTTTAACCTTAACTCTGCTACTTTCCTGTATCTCTCTGGCAATTTATTATTGAGTATTAATAGTTTTATCGTTTCTATATCCCTCTCTGCAGAACGCAATGCCCTTTCTATATTAGATTCTTGGAAATTTATTCTCCTGTTAGTATCTTCTCTAATCAATTTTAAGGTCCTTATCTCTTCAAGTCTTAAAAGTCCTTGCTGTATTCCTATTAGGTTCAAAAACCTTTCGATGTTTGAGAATCCAATTATAGATACCTTTTTCATATATATAGTATGCTTTATCCCTAGAGAGCCCAAAGCTTTAGTTATCTCTTGAGTAAAATTTTTATCAATAGGAATTAACTCTATCCTATAATCCTTTTCAGGATCTACAATAAAACCACAAGATAAGAATACTCCTCTTAAGAAAAGATTTGGCATCTCACCATTCCATTCTAAGAGTTTAAGATATTCCCCTTCTAATTTTATGAAGAATCGATAAGCATCTTTATACTTTTTTATCTGCATACTAAGAGAGGACTTAAATATCATCTTCCAAAGTAAAGTAATTCTATTAGCAACATTCATTCTATCTGTATATATCAGGTCTTTCCTTGCTTCCTTTCTAGAACAGATAATACCCTGTAACTCTATAAACGCCTCTTGAATATTGCCGGGT
>JBMFMV010000059.1:0-11821 GCA_049970495.1 bacterium | reverse complement strand
GGCTATTAATCTAGCAGAAAGGCTAAAAGACATAAAGTTTTCTAGGATAATATCTAGTGATATGATAAGAACTGTTGAGACTGCAGAGATTATTAATAGATTCCATGGATTAAAAATAGAGATCGAACCCGGCATAAGAGAACTTAACTATGGACTCTGGGAAGGCAAAAGTAGAAGAGAAATAGAAGAAGAATTCCCTAAGGAATATAGTGCATGGAGATTAGATAATAGTATAGCTCCTCCTAAGGGAGAATCTGCGATAGAAGTCTATGAGAGATCAAAAAAAGTAATAGAAAAGATAGTGGGAGAGGTTCACTATGGTAATATACTCATCGTAGCCCATAAATCTGTAAATAGGCTCTTTATCTGTGGCCTCTTAGGTGGAGACTTGAGGTATTATAGAAGGATAGGGCAGGATAACTGTGCGATAAATATCATTAAATATTAT
This sequence comes from bacterium, assembly GCA_049970495.1. GTDB lineage: Bacteria > DUMJ01 > DUMJ01 > DUMJ01 > DUMJ01 > DUMJ01. The sequence continues at coordinate 11,373 of JBMFMV010000059.1, read as the reverse complement.
GGAGAATTTCCCGTCATAGAAAGGATAAATGATACGGGGGTGATTTATGGATAAGATTATAGGGATAGATATAGGAGGAACGAAGGTCGCAATTGGTCGAGCTGATATAAATGGAAACCTTGAGGATTCTGTAAGGTTTCCAACTAATGTAGCTAGAGGCTATAAGGCTATTGTTGAAGAAATCATAGAAAAGACAGCTGCTCTTAATAAAGGGTACTCTATAAGGGCCATAGGTATAGGATGTGGGGGACCATTAGATTCAAAAAGGGGTAGGATATTATCGCCTCCAAATCTCCCTGGCTGGGATAATGTCCCATTAGTCGAGGATATAAAGAGTGCGTTTAATCTCCCTGTATATTTAGAAAATGATGCAAATGCTGCTGCCTTAGGAGAATTTCACTTTGGTGCAGGAAAAGATGTGAGTAATATGGTATATATGACTTTGAGTACAGGGATAGGCGGAGGTATCATACTCAATAATAAATTGATACATGGGGTAAGAGATAGTGGTGGGGAAGTTGGACATCAGACAATACTACCAGACGGTCCATTATGCAATTGCGGTAATAGGGGTTGCTTAGAAGCTCTCTCTAGCGGAACAGGTATAGCAAGGATGTTTAGAGAAAAATTGGCAAGTGGTAGGACCTCTATAGTTACAGACTGGGTAAAAGATTTAGAAGAGATATCGGCAAAGATAATAGCTGATGCAGCTAAAGTAGGGGACCCTTTGGCTAGAGAGGTCTGGGATTCTGCTATATACTACCTAGGCATAGGCATAGCCAACATAATAACGATAATAAGCCCGGAGATGGTTGTCTTGGGAGGAAGCCTCACTAAATATGGAGAGGAACTATTTATAAAGGTAAGAGAGATAGTAAAAGAACGTGTCCGACTTGTTCCTATTGATGAGGTTAAGATTGTCCCTGCTAAATTAGGAGATGATGTGGGTATTCTTGGTGCAGTAGCGGTTGGACTTTTAGGAGATAATAGATAATTAGAGCTTAATCTTTCAAACTAAAACATACTGAATGTAAGGCTAGCATGTGATAGGATAGGCAAGATGTCTATCTACTAAAATGAGACATGTTTACTTTTATCAGGTTATGTGAGAAAATTATACTAGAAAATTTAATTCAGGGAGGGATTTAAATATGTCTAAAGAATGGATCTTAAAGGCTTTAGATATGGCATTTCAAGAAGGGAAAGGGCTGTGGGCAGATTCTCTTTTAGATGTGGTAAAGGATTTAAATAGTGAGCAGGCAAAATGGAAGCCAGAGGGAAAGGATGTACACTCTATATGGGAGATAGTAAATCATATAATCTCAGGAGAAAGATTTATTCTTTCTGCACTAGAAGGTAAAAAGCCAACCTACCAGGAAGAAACAAAGGAGAATATCTCTTGGGAAGATACAGTAAAAGAGTTAAGAGATGTCCATGAGAAGATGATGAACCTTTTAAAGGAGAAGACCATCAATCTAGATGAAAAGATACCAGGAGAGGATTCTACATGGGGAGAAATGTTGTTTGGGGTCCTTGCACATGACTGTTATCACACAGGGCAGATAATAATACTTAGAGGACTACAAGGGATATAAAAACTAGTCATGGACTTTTCAGCCCACAATATCGAAGTAAAAGAAGTTTGGTCTGCCTATAATTTAGGCAGACCAATCCGTGTTCCTATATACTTCAATATGAACCCTAGAATGATACTCTTAGACCCTAAACTGAATAAAGAAAGTGTTTCATTCAGAGACTATTTTGAATCCCCAGAAACAATGGCTAAGGTACAGTTAAAGTTTAAGAAATGGATGCGGTTTAACGTCCCGCAAGATAGAGAGATGGGGTATCCGGAAGATAGTTGGGGTGGTTGTTGGGTGGACTTTCAAAATTCTTACGAAGCTCTATACTTTGGATGTAAACTCTTCTATTGGGAAGATTCTCTGCCAGATATAGACCCCATTCTAAAAGACAACAAAGATTTACTCAAAGAGTTGAATCCAGAACCAAAGGATAATCCATTCCTTAAAAAGGTCTTAGATTATTACGAATACTTCTTGAGCATCTCTAATAATCTATTTGAAGGAGTTCCTATAGGTAAACCTAATATACCCCTTCTAGGTACAGACGGACCCTTTACAGTATCTGCTCAGATAAGAGGGGCAAGTCAGCTTTGTATAGATATATATGAAGACCCAGACTTTGTTCACAGACTTATGTCTTTCGTAACAGATGCTACCATAAGAAGAATCACCCATATGATGGATAAGTTTGGGATAGAATATCCCAAAGAATCCTGGGGCTTTGCTGATGACAGTATAGAGCTTATCTCTGAAAAGATCTATAGAGAATTTGTTCTACCTTACCACAAAAGACTCATTAATACCTTCTCCTTAAAGGGTCCAAATAGTATACACCTCTGTGGTAGGGCATCTCACCACTTCCTTACTATAAAAGAAGAGCTTAATGTTATAGACTTTGATACCGGATACCCTACTGATCTAGGTAAAATGAGAAAGGTTCTAGGTCCAGAGGTAACCCTTAGAGGGAACATAAATCCTATGATTCTTCTACAAGGTCCCAGTTATAGGATCGAACAAGAGGTAATAAGCCTACTACAATCTGGAGTAATGGAGGGAGGAAAATTTTTACTCTGCGATGGCCACAATGTGGCACCTTGCACCCCTATAGAGCATTTAAGAGTCATGTATGAAACTGGGAAAAAATACGGGAGGTATGATTAGGATAGCTTTTCCTTAAGCGCTTTTACTATACTACTCCCTCCGTCTACTATTATACTTGTATCGGTAGAACACACAATGAGTCTCATCCCTTTCTCTATCCAAGGTACAAGAGATGAAGGGCTCTCTAAATGAATCCCCCAGGGGAAATTGACCCTGTTACACTTATCGGCTAGTTTCTGTATATATTCCTGGACTATAGGATGATTCGTCTCTCCTGGGAATCCTAAGTCTTGCGAAAGGTCATTTGGACCTATAAGAACAGCATCAACCCCCTCAATACTAATTAGATCTTCTAGATTATCTATAGCAGCTTTTGATTCTATCTGAAGTATTATAAAAACTTCTCTGTTTGCTGACTCTATAAGCTCCTTTGAACTTCCCTTTATATAACTATTTGGAAGCTTTCTCAGAGACATTCCCCTTTTCCCTATTGGGAAATATCTTGTAGCTTTTACTATATTTTTTACCTCCTCAACAGTTTCTACCTGGGGGACAAGTAGACCCTCTGCCCCTACATCTAATGGACGTGAAAGGTTATGATGTCCAAATCTTGTAGGTATACGAACAAAAAAGTTTATACCAGCACCTCTTGCAGAAAGAGCCATATCTTGTACAGTCTCCATAGAAAATGGACCATGCTCAGTATCTAGGATAAAGAAATCAAAACCTGCAGTTGCTAACATTTGGGCAATATTAGGAGATCTTATCTCAGAAACCATAGTACCAATAACAGATTTTCCCTCTTTCAATAATCTCTTCGTCCTATTTTCTTTCATCTTAGCCTCCTAGACCTTTCCATACTTCTCAAGTAATGAATAGTTTACTATATTTTTAGGCCTTTTACCAGTTAATACATCAATCACTCCTTGGGCAGCTCCCACTGCCATCCTTATTACACACTCTTTAGTAAGTGCTGCCATATGGGGAGAAAGTATTATATTGTCAAGCTTCAAAAGCACATTATCTCTACTAGGGGGTTCCTCTTCAAAGACATCTGTTCCGGCTCCTCTTATCCATCCTTCTAAGAGAGCTTTTGCTACTGCCCTCTCATCCCATATAGGACCTCTAGCCATATTAATAATAAACGCAGATGGTTTCATCATTCTAAGCTCTCTTTCGCCAATAAGTCCTTTCGTCCCATCATTAAGTGGCGTATGTATAGAAACAAAGTCCGATTCTCTCAACAGAGTTTCTAGATCTACTAGTTTTCCTCCAATCTCTTTGACTCTCTCCTCATCAACATACGGGTCATACACAAGGAGTTTCATGCTAAAAGCATTCTTACATTTCTTTGCTACTAAAGAGCCTATTCTTCCAAAACCAATGATGCCTAATGTCTTTCCATCTATATCTATAATGGAATACTCATCTCTGATATTGAAGTTCCCTATCCTTACCGCATTATCGATATCTTTTATTCTCTTAGAAAGTGCAAGCATAATCGCTATAGTATGTTCTGCTACTGAGACATCATTTACGCCTGGAGTATTAAGGACAAGTATACCTCTCTTAGAGGCACTCTCTAAATCGATGTTATCTACACCTACCCCATGTCTAGAGATAACCTTTAAGGAATCTGCCTGATTAATAATCTCACTAGTAAATGGAGCGGTCCTTACTATAACCCCATCTATCCCTTTAATTTCTCTAGCGACTACTTCAGGGTTAGGGCTAGAAGCATACACTATATCAAAACCAGCAGATTTTAATAGATTCATTCCTGCCTCATGTATAGGCTGAACTATTAATACCTTCATATCTTTCAAAATCCTCCATTTCTAAGATTAACTTGTAGATAATATACTATAAAATGCAATAGATGCAATATTACAGGCAAATCATATTTTAATTTTATAAATCAAAATAAAAACTCTTGACACTAGTCTAAAACGGTAGTATTATTTTCAAAAAATAAAAGAAAGAGGTTCTTAGTGATTGAGAGTTTAAAAAGAGAGTCTTCTATATCAGTTGTTTTGGATGTAATAAGAAGGTACGGACCTATCAATAGATATGAAATTGCCAAAATGACCTCTTTAAGCCCAGCAACTGTTACAAATATAACTGATAGGCTTATCAAAGCAGGATTTATCTCTGAAACCCCATCATCAATTTCAAAGAGGGGTAGGAAACCGATAAATCTTGTCCTAAGTAATAGAACTTATCTATCAGTGGGTATAGAGATAGATGCCAAACATATTGTTGGAGTAATTATAGGGCTAAATGGGAGTGTAACAAGAAGTAAGAGGATCGAGATAGAAAAATCTACCCCAGAAGATATATTTAAGGAGGTAATCGCACTATATAACTCTCTCATTAGAGATTTGGATAAAAAGAGAATAATAGGGCTCGGAATTGGTATCCCCGGACTTATAGATTCAAAAAATAGAGAAGTTATCTTTTCAGCAGTCCTAGGCTGGAGAGATGTATCTGTAGATAAATTTCTTAAAGATATGGATATTTCATTCTTTATAGAAGATAATGTAAGAGCAATAACTCTAGGAGAACTATGGTACGGAGCGGGGATAGGAAAGGATAATCTACTCTGTATAGGAGCGGGAAGAGGTATAAGCTCAGGGATAGTCATTAATGGATGTATATACTCAGGTCCTAATGACCGGGCTGGAGAGTTTGGACATATGGTTATAGAAAAAGACGGGGAAAAATGTAAATGTGGGAATTATGGATGTCTTGAGCCATATGTTTCTAGCGAAACAATTATAGAAAAGGCTTTAGAAGGCATCGAAAATAATGCATATACAACATTCTCTCCTAGAGATGAAAACAGATTATTTGAAGAGATAATTCAGGCGGGTAAGAAAGGGGATAAATTTATACTTAACATATTTGAGGAAGTGGGAGAATATCTAGGTATAGGTATAGCTAACCTTATAAACTTTTTCAATCCTGAGCTAATAATTTTAGCAGATGAGTTGACAAAGGCAGAAGACCTTATACTAGAGCCAGTAAAAAGGTCTATTAGGCTTCATGCACTCCCACCCATCCCGGATATAGTTATATCAAAACTAGGTACTCTTGCCTGTGCAGTAGGGGCAGCTACTTTACCAATAAAAGAATTACTCTATTCAAGCTCTAACCACAATATACTGCCTTATCGGGGAGGTGATACACAAAGACAAATTTAAGAAAGACCTATAAAAGGATCTTAGTTATAAATTTGATAAGGTAAAAAGGGGAGGTTTAAGTTACAAAAAATAGAAAGGGAGTGAAAATGTATGAAGAGAATCTTAGTTAGTATAGTGTTAGTTCTTACTTTACTGATGGGTACTATCTCTATATCTTCTTCTGCCCAACAGAAAGTGGTTCCTGGAGGTCAGTATAATCTTAATGACTATCAAAAACTTACAGGGAAAAAGATTACTAAGTTTAATGAAGCCCCTCAACTCAAAGAGCTCGTACAGCAAGGAAAATTACCTTCGGTAGAGAAGAGGATACCTTTAAACCCTCCAGTTGTTCAACCAATTGAGAAGATAGGAAAATATGGAGGGACATGGAGAAGATACTCTCCCATAGCCTGGTATGGCATTCATTTTTTAATATCTTATGAGCCATTAGTTCGTATCTGTGGTCCAGAGTTAACTAAGATAGAACCTAATATTGCAGAAAAGTGGAATTTATCAAAAGATACAAAAACTTTAGTCTTATATCTAAGAAAAGGGATAAAATGGTCGGATGGAGAACCGTTTACTACAGATGACATTATGTTTTGGTATGAAGACATCATTCTTAATAAAGAGCTCACACCTACTGTCCCTACCTGGCTAATAACTGGAGGAGAGATAGCGAAGTACAAGAAGATAGATGATTATACTATTGAGATCAGTTTTACTCAGCCTTATCCATTAATTCTTTATGAATTAGCTGCAGCTAAGATTCCATATGCTCCTAAACACTACCTAAAGCAATTTCATCCAAAATATACTTCTAAAGAAAAACTTGACGCACTAGTAAAGGAGAGTGGACTACAATTTTGGTATCAGCTTTTTGCTAGAAAGAATGATGCTACTATAAACCTTGAACTTCCAACTATCTGGGCTTGGCGTACGACTATGCCTTGGGGGACCGATGGAATAAAAGTAGAAAGAAATCCTTACTACTGGAAGATAGACCCAGAAGGGAATCAGTTACCATATATAGACACTATCAGGGTATACTACGTTTCTGACTGGTCGATAGGCTTTCTAAAGATAATGGCTGGCGAAGGAGAAATGCAAGGAGTAGGGTTTAAACTGATGGACTATGATCTTTATATGGCAAATCGCGAAAAAGGTGGATATAAAGTAGTAAAATGGACAGGTCTCTATCCTGGAGAACCTACGATAATGTTTAACCAAACCGTAAAAGATCCTGTCTTAAGAAAGATATTTAGGGATGTTAAATTCCGACAGGCTATGTCTTTAGCTATAAATAGAGAAGAGATAAATCAGGCATTGTATTTTGGCCTATGCGAACCTCTACAACCAACTATTGTGCCACCTTCACCACTTTACAGAGAAGAATTTGCAAAAGCCTATGCAGAATATAATCCCAAAAAAGCTGAAGAACTTTTAGATAAAATAGGTCTTAAGAGGGGTCCAGATGGATGGAGAATGCGTCCAGACGGTAAAAGGTTAGAATTAACCCTTGATACACGACAACCACTCCAGTGGATAGATGTGGCAAATATGGTAGCAAAGTACTGGAATGATATAGGGGTTAAAACGGCTGTAAGAGTAGATGAAATTGGAACTTTATGGGCAACTAGAGTGAATGCTAATGAGCATGAAGTAGTCACTCAAGGATTTTCTACAAATCCACTACTTATAGGGATTAGCTCCTTCAATATGACTGCTTGGACCGCTTGGGCTGGAGAATGGGCCCGTTGGTATCAGACAGGAGGTAAAGCAGGAGAGAAGCCGGAAGGAGACGCATTAAAGGTAATAGAACTGTGGGAACAGTATAAAGTTACTATAGACCCTATTAAAAGAATCAATATTGGTAGAGAAATCCTTAGACTTCATGCCAAAAATCTATGGATTATTGGTGCAGGAGGAAGAAAACTACCCTATATCTTCTTAGTAAAAAATAACTTCCATAACTGGCCTGAAAATTGGATACAAGACTTAAGTTATGGGTCTCAAGCACGTGCTCATCCTGAACAGTGCTTTATAGAACAATAAAACATGTTCCACCTGCAGGTTGAATCTTGCAGGTGGAACTAATCAAATTTTTGGAGGGTTTGAGATGTCTAAAGTACACAAAGATTTTCATGGAGCTCTAAGTTGTGCTTTTCAGTTCTTGGAAGAAAAGTATGGTAAGAGAACTTTAGAAGAGTTCTTAGAGAGGATAGGAGAAAACTGTTATAGAAGTTTGATAAATGAGATAAAGGAAAATGGATTTATAACTTTAGAAGAATATTGGAGGAAAATTTTTACATTAGAAGGGGGAGATTTTGAGATTAAGACAGAAAAGGATTCTATTACTCTAGAGGTTAAAAAATGTCCAGCTATTACGCACTTGAGAGAGGTTGGATATCCTGTATATAAAGATTTTTGTCTCCAGACCAAAATAATCAATAGTGTCATATCTAGAGAAGCAGGATTAGAGTATAGTGTGGAAAGCGATCAAGAGAAAGCTTGTTGCACCCAAAAATTTTGGAGGCTAAAATGATATCTTGTACAGAATTTATCTTGGCCTATAACGAATTGTTTTCTTTCTTAGACGAGAATTATGGCAAACAAGCTGTAATTGAATTTTGGAAATACATTTCGGATGAATTTCTAAACAATCTAGATAAGTTAGTCCAAGAGAAGGGGATAAGAGGGATGGAAGAATATTGGACTCATACATTAACAGAAGAAGGGGCAGACTATGAAATGAAGGTAGAAGCTGATGAGTTTGAAATTTACATGAAAAAATGCCCTTCTATAAATATCTTAAATAATAGCGGAGTAAAAAAGTATCCTAATTACTGCGACCATTGTGATCTTCTCTATCGCAGGATTATAGAGAAGTATGGATTCTTCTATGCTATTGAATTCTTAGACAGAGAAAGAGGTATATGTAGACTTGTAGTAAAAAAGAAGAATGATAAACCCCCTTTAGCCTATTCTTAGGAGGAAGAATGTTAAAGATTAGAGGAGTTATCCCTGCTTTAGTAACCCCTATAGATCGAGAAGAATCGATAGATAAGGAAGGGGTGATAAAATTAGTAGAATACCTTATAAATTCAGGAGTTTCTGGAGTATTTCCTCTTGGTTCTATGGGGGAATTTGCTCCGCTAGAAGATAAGGAGAGATTTTATCTCCTGGAAAAGGTCGTAGAGACGGTAAATAGGAGAGTTCCTGTCTTAGCTGGAGTTTCTGACACAGGGACAAAAAGGATAATCCACAACATATTGAAGGCTAATGAGATAGGAGCAAACGCTGTGGTATCACTCCCCCCATTTTTCTACTTCTTAAACCAAAAAACAATCCTTGACTTTTACACAGAAATAGCAGAAAGAAGTCCTTTACCTTTAATTATATATCATAATCCGATAATGACTAAAATTAGACTTGAGTTTAATACAATTTTAGAGCTTAGTAAACACCCAAATATTATTGGAATCAAGGACAGCTCTTGTGATTATAATCTCTTTTCAAAAATACTTAGTTTAAAAAGTGATAAATTCTTTGTGCTCCAGGGGGATGAAAGGAGATTAAAAGAAGCTTTATTAGCAGGTGCCGACGGACTAGTAACTGGGGTAGGAAATGTGGCTATAAAGATATTTATAGAGATCTATAAAGTGGCAAAAGAGAATAACACCAGGGAGGTGGAAGAGCTGCAAAATAAGATTAATAAACTCCTAGAATTTTGTAAGGATTCATGGATTCAAGCTATCAAGTATGGACTAAAACTCCAAGGGATATGTGAAGATTACGTATGCAAGCCCTTCTGTCCAGCTGATGAGGAGACGGAAAAAACAGTTGAATTAATTCTTAGAGAACTCAGAATTATATGAAAGAAGAGGTTTACTAATATGGGTGAAAATTTAGGAGAAAGATGGATTCATCCACTTACTAGTCAATTGGAGATAGAAAGGAATGGGCCATTTATTATTTTAAAAGATGGAACACTTCTTACTATAGATACGGAAGGACTTAGAAAGAGTAAAGATGGGGGAAGAACATGGTCGGAGGCAAGCTTTATATGTAAAGGAATAAATTCTAAAGAGCCTGCTTCGTACTATTTTTTGCAAACCTCAAATAATACTCTTGTCTTAGTTTATCTCAATTTTACAACCTACCACTTTTCATGGAATGAAATAAATAAAGAGCCAGGAGAAGACTGTAAATTAGAGGTCTGGTCTATAAGAAGCATAGATGGTGGGGAGAATTGGATAGATAACCAAAGAGTAGTCGAAGGATATAATGCTAACTTCTTTGGCTTTATACAGACATCACAAGGGAGAATTATCTTTCCAGTATCGCACCTAGCAAGCTCTCCTGGTAGATTTATTGTCTTTTCTTGTTATTCAGACGATGAAGGAAAAACTTGGAAAAGAAGCAATATTATAGATCTAGGGGGACATGGACATCATGATGGGGCAACTGAACCAACTCTTGCTGAATTAAGTGATGGAAGAATTATTATGCTTATCAGGACTAACCTCGATTACTTCTGGCAAGCTATATCTAAAGATAGTGGCAGATATTGGAGAATTATAAAGCCAAGCGTAATAGATGCAAGTAGTTCTCCAGGTTATTTATTAAGGCTCCATAGTGGTAGACTAGTATTAGTTTGGAATAGGGTTGGTCCCGAAAGTGGAGTTTATCAAAGACCGTATTTACCTCAACACTCGGAAGTTTTATCCTCCTGGTTTAGAGAGGAATTATCCATAACATTCTCAGAAGATGAAGGTAGAACGTGGACAAAACCAATAGTTATAGCTCGCCAACCTGGAGGGCAACTGAGTTATCCTTATCTCTTCGAGAAAGAACATGGCGAAATTTGGATTATTGCTGGATTTGCCTTTAAAAAGCGCTGGGAAGAATCAGTCTCACTTCGGTTAAAAGTCTACGAGGAAGAGTTTCTAAATCATATAAAAACGGAGGGTGGTGTATGATTAACTGGGGTGTTATTGGATGTGGTGGTATAGCATATAGGAGAACCATTCCTGAAGGAATTAAAAAAGCAAAGAATGCAAGGCTTGTTGCAGTTATGGATGTAGACAAAGATAAGGCAAGGGAGGCAGGAGAAAAGTTTGGAGTAGAGTATTACACTAATATAGAAGACATCCTTAGTGATGCTCGTATCCAGGCAGTATACATTGCAACACCTGTATATCTACACAAAGATCAGGTTGTAAAATCAGCCCTAGCTGGAAAGCACATACTGTGTGAAAAGCCCCTAGCTTTAAATTCGAAAGAGGCAGAATCTGCTATAGAGATATGTAAAAAGAATAACGTAAAACTTGGTGTAGGATATATGATGAGATTTCACTCCTTACATAATAAAGCCAAAGAGATGATAAAAAACGGAGAGTTAGGAGAAATAGTATTTGCTAGGGCTCAACTTTCCTGTTGGTACCCACCTATCTCTGGAGCTTGGAGGCAAGACCCTACCTTGGGAGGTGGTGGCTCACTGATAG
>JBMFMV010000058.1:0-11848 GCA_049970495.1 bacterium | reverse complement strand
AATATCTTTACTGGATAATAGGCTCCAAGGACTCCATAAGGATTGCCATTCGGATCTAAAATAGGGACTGCCAAAATGATAGTTGGCTCATTCTTATCTGGAATCATACCACTAGATATGGTACTCTTCTTAGTACTCATAACAGTTTTAAAAAAGTCACTAGTAGAGACATCTATACTTATACCTTTGGTAGTCAAACCTCTCCCTTTGTTATCGGTCATAAATATATCGTACCAGTCAGGATTTTTCTTGACATACTCCTCTAGCCTTGACATTATAAGGTCGGTTCTACCAGAAATCATCTCTAACTTTAAAAGATTTTCTTTAAGAATTAGTCCTATATCTTCTGCCTGTGCTCTTGCTAGACTCTGTAAGGACTTTATATAAGTTTCTTCAGTGGTACTTCTAAATTTGGAATAACCCAAAAGGGCCAAAATTGAGAAAGGAACAAGTGAAAATACAAGAAACCAAATGATAAGATTGGACTTTAAAGATTTACCCAGGTCAAGTTCAACCATTTAAAATCCCTCCTTTTTTCATTTTTTATTAACTTTAAACACAATAGAAAGTAACCCCCCTTCCTATTATCCTCATCTGTTTTTACAAAACTAGAATTCATTCTTCTACAATTAATACCTCATCTACCCCATCTACCTCTTCTAGATGAACTGCAACTCTTTCCTTTCTAGATGTAGGGGTATTTTTACCAATATAGTCCGGTCTTATAGGAAGCTCCCTATGACCTCTATCTATAAGCACCGCAAGCTGAATCGTTGCAGGTCTACCATAGTCTATAAGTGCATCCATAGCTGCTCTTACTGTTCTTCCGGTATAAAGAACATCATCAACGATAATTACATTTTTATTAGCAACTTCTAAATGTAGATTCTGTTTTGGTAACTCCCGTGTAACATCATCTCTATAAGGAGTTACATCTAAAAACTGTACAGGTATATCTACGCCCTCTATATTCTTTATATTCTGTGCTATGCGCTGTGCTAGATAAACTCCTCTAGTCTTTATACCTACAAGAACAATACTACTCACATCTTTATTATTTTCAAGTATCTCATGAGTAATCCTGAGTAATGCCCTCCTTATACTCTCTTTATCCATTATATGCGCCTTTATCAAGACTTATCACCACCTTCACTCTTTTTACCAAAATTTTCTATTATCCAATCTTTAATCTCATCCCTTACCCTTCTAAAAACGTTAAGTTTTTCCTCCTCATTGCCAATAAATTCTGCAGGGTCTTCAAAACTCTTATGTATAACCTTCTTACCAGGGAAGAATGGACATCTCTCTTTAGCACTGTCACAAACTGTAACCACATAATCAAAAATCATACCTCTGAACTCTTCAATACTCTTTGACCTCTGCCTAGAAATATCAATACCCAGTTCCTCCATAACCTTTATTGCATAAGGGTTCACTTTTGTTATCTCTAAACCCGCACTATAAGACTCGTAGAGATCTCCATATAGGTGCCTCAAAAATCCCTCTGCCATCTGAGAACGGCAGGAGTTGTGAGTACATATAAATAACACCTTTTCTTTCATAACATTCACCTTACAGGGAAATATCCAACCTGAGAGACAATCTTCTGACCATCTGGGCTTAATACCCAATCCATAAAAGACTTTACCTCTGGATCATCATAGATACAGGTGTACATATAGAGATATCTACTTATAGGATAAAGACTCTTTCTTATATTGTCTTCGGTTGGCAGATATGCTTTAGTTTTATTGCTCTTTTTTACCGCTAAGATCTTAACCCCTTTAGAGTATGCAATTCCCCCATACCCTATCGCGTATTTCTCTTTTGAAACCGCGTTAACAATTCCACCTGTCCCAGGCAAACTTTGAGCCCTATTAGTATAGTCCTCATTATTCAATACGTGTTCCTTAAAGAAGACATACGTCCCAGAGTTATTTTCTCTAGTATATACTATTATAGGTTTGTCCTCCCATCCTAACTCTTTCCAGCTCTTGATCTTGCCAGTATATATCTCTTTTAACTGCTCTAGAGAGATCTCCTTGATAGGGTTTGAGGGATTGACATATATAGTAATTCCATCTAATGCTATTTTAATCTCTCTAGGTTCTCTACCCCAAGCTTTTTTGATATCTTCCCTCTCTTTATCTGTCAATGGCCTAGAAGCATTAGCTATATCAGTTACCTTATTTATAAGTCCTGCTACTCCAATACCTGTCCCACCACCCGTTACCTGGATAATCTTACCTCTATTTTTGAGCATATACTCTTCCGCTAATCTTTGAACCAAGATAACCATTGTATCCGATCCCTTAATAGTAATCCTTCCCCTCACTACAGTAGCTGAATATACTGATAAAGGGAAGACTAAGAGTAAAAATAAGATTAAAAGTCTTTTAAACATCTTACCTCCTTGGTTTTAGAAATTTATTCCACTTTTCCTAATACCTTTAAAAATTTTGAAGGCTCTTCTGCCAATACATGTAAATATTCAGGTATCTCTTCCAGAGAGACAACCTTACTTATAAGAGCCTTTACATTAATCCTTTTCTTCTCTATCATCTCTAAAGCTAACGGGAATTCTCCAACACTATTCCTGGACCCATATACATCTAATTCTTTTCTAGTAATTAATGCTGTTGGAAGAGTTATCTCCTGATTAGGCCAACCTACAAGAGCTATTCTACCAGTAAAGGAGACAACATCTAACGCTGTTCTTATCCCAAAAGAAGAACCGGTAGCTTCTATAACACATTCCGCCATTCTGTTATTAGTAATCCATTTTATCCTTTCTATAATATCCTCTGTTCTGGGGTTTAAAACATTTTCTATACCAAGATTTTTAGCTATATTTAACCTTTCATATAATATGTCTATAAGTATTGGAATAGCTCCAAAAAATAAAGATGCTTGTGCAGCAAGATTCCCAATCTGACCTGCTCCAAATATTACTATGTGCTCTCCTGGCTTTAATCTTAACCTATGGATCGAATGTAAAGCTATAGAAAGAGGCTCAGCCATAACTGCCTCTTCAAAAGACAAAGAATCAGGAAGTCTGTGAATAAGATAGGCAGGGTGGGAAATATATTCAGTCATCCCTCCATCTATATGGACACCTAAAACTTTTAGGTTCTCACAAGAGTTTGTTCTCCCATTTAAACAGGGATAACATCTTCCACAACATACATATGGTTCAAGAATTACCCTGTCTCTAATCTTTAGGTTAGTAGTTCTATCATTTATCTCCACTATTTCTCCAACTATCTCATGGCCTATTATCCTAGGGTAAATACACATAGGAGATGTCCCTTTATAGGCAGAGACATCTGAACCACATATACCTACAAACCTTACCTTTATTTTTACGTAACCTTCAGGACATAAAGGTTCTCCGATCTCTTTTATAAATGCATTCTTTGGCGACTCTAAATAGACCGCCTTCATAGAGGAAGACCTCCTTTTATAAAAATACTTATATATTATAACAAAAAATTGAAGATAAATTTTATTAGCTCTAATAGCTCTAAATCCTTTAAGAAGTATCCTCATAATGTCCCAATGTCTTGAGGAAGTCTTTCCTTAATAACCTAAATGACACCCTATGCCATCTCTTCAGATTCAATCCCTCTTTATACTCTTCAACTAAGGTCCTATAAACTTGTATTGTTATAAATGATGCAAATAGTATTAGTAATAGCGCTATCATCCCCTCGTTCCTTACAAAGGCATGCTTACTGTGACATTGTTCATTGAGCGCTTTAAATGTCTGTAAGAATCTCTCAAGTAAATCTTTGGCTTGCAGGTAACTCTTTTTCCCTTACTCTCGAATTGTGATATAATAAACCCTAAGTTATTGTTGATATAGAAAAGTTATAGGGAGGCGGTTAATGAAGAAAAAAGTAAAATGTTACTCCTTACCTTTGTTCCAATAATTACTATCACTATCCTATTTGCTATCTTTCTTTTCTATGGGAAAGAAGGAACGCTAAATTTAGTTATTACAGATATTGACTTTCTAAAGATTCCGGATGGAACCTATTTAGGTTCTTACAGGAAAGGAAGATTCAGTTATAAAGTCGAAGTAACTATAAAAAGTAGTAAAGTAGCCAATATCAATATAATAAATGAATCTAAAATTTCTCTAGCAAGTGTTCCAAAAAAGATAATAGAGAGTGTTTTAAAGGAACAGTCTTTGAAAATTGATATGGTCACAGGGGCAACAGTTACAAGTAAGGCAGTTTTAAAAGCCATAGAAAATGCGCTTAGTAAATAATTCTTATAGGAGGACCTATGTCAAAAAAGAAAATTTTAATAGCATATGCATCAAGGGCAGGTTCAACTGCCGAAGTTGCAGAAAAAATATGCAAGACATTAAGGGGTTTAGGTCTTGATGTAGATATAAAATCAATAAAAGGAATAACTAATATAGATGAATATAATGGAGTTATTATTGGCAGTGCTATTAGGATGTTCAAACTATTACCTGAAGTAGTAAATTTTGCCAAAAAATTTAAAGATGCAATTAAAGATAAACCAGTAGCATACTTTATCGTATGCCTATTGATGAAAGATGACAACGAAAAGACAAGGTCTCAAGTTCTAGAATATCTAAAACCACTACCGGAGATTAAAGAACCAGTAAGCATAGGACTTTTTGGTGGAAAGATGGATTATAGTAAACTTTCCCTTATTTGGCGTATTTTATTTAAAAGAAGAGTTCCAGAAGGAGACTTTAGAAACTGGCAAAAGATAACAGACTGGACAAATGGTCTGCTGGAAATTTTCAATTAAAATGAAAAGGGACCCTATTTCTAGGGTCCCTAAAGAAGTCTACTTCTGCTTAAAGAAGAACTGTTCTGGGTTATAGAGCATTGCCCAGAAGTAATCCCAACCCCAAATTCCTTTTTCCGGTATGTTTCTTAGATTATTCCTAGCTATAATAGGTACAGGTGCTAGCCCTACTGTTCCTATTGTCCAAAGATTCTCTGCATGAGACTTTAATATTTCCTGTCCGAGTTTAGTCCTCTGAGATTCGACAGTGGTACTTAACATCTTTTCCCACAAGTCTAATAGTCTCTTCGCCTCTTTAGGTGGCTCCTCACCTGACTTTCCCTTAGAAGTATACCATTGAGCCCATAGTGGGCACCAACTATTCTCCCAACCAGTGTTATAAGGCACAAACCACATAGGACTAATAGGGAATAAGATGTCTGTACATTTGTCAGCATTCCATACTGACATATCCATCTGATTCCCAGGGGCTCTTACCTGTTGTAACTCTGTAGTTATCTCTTTTACTGCCACTTTTATGCCAAGTCTATCCCATTGTTGTTGTACAAACTCGCAGACAGGACCTCTTATCGTATCTACCGGAGTATATTCTATAAGGATTTCTAATCTCTTACCATCTGGTCTTAATCTATATCCATCTGGTCCACGCCTTAATCCCATCTCATCAAGTAACTTGTTCGCTTTAACTGGGTCATACTCTATATAAGCCTTGGCAAATTCTTCCTTATAATATCTAGACTGTGGAATAACTGTTGTTTGTCTAGGTTGAGCCATACCCATATAGAAGAGTTGATTGATCTCATTTCGATTTATTCCCAAGGACAAAGCTATCCTAAATCTCTTATCTCTAAATATCTTTCTAAGAATAGGATCCGGATGTGTCTGGTTTGGCATAAAGATAACTTCGCTACCAAATACATCTTGCCACAGAAGAACCCTATAATTGTTCTTAGCTGCATTCTCTTTATAAACAGGATACATATCCAATCTAGTATTAAAACCAGCAAAATCTACATCTCCCGTTGTTGTCTTTAGATTTACCATCTCTGCATTACTAACTATGCTTACAAAGATTCTATCTATGTATGGAAGTTGATTACCTGCTGGATCTATCTTCCAGTAATATGGGTTTCTCTCTGCAATGACTGTATCTTGCCCCTTCTTTATAATCATAAACGCCTTTAATGTAGGTGTCCCGGGGTCTACTGCTCTACCACTGCCAGCATTTATTAATGCTTTAGCATTAAACAACTTATACCAAGCATTAAATCCTTCCTTCTCAGCTAACTCATTAACTTGAGGATTATACTTGACATGGAATTGTTTTAGATAATGCTTAGGCAAAAAGAATGAACCTTCTACTCCATCATAATGGGCAAGTCTTATAATAGCTACCGGATAAGGAACACTAAATTTAAGGTTTATAGTATAATCATCTATCTTCTCTAAGGTCATTAATTTCCCACCAGGAGACCAAGCGATAGGTTTTGTAGGTGTAAGCTCATCATTTAATATTACGTCTTCCCACCAGAAGATAATATCATCTACCGTAAATGGCGCGCCATCTGACCATTTTATACCTTTTCTAAGATATAATGTGAGAGTCTTACCATCTTTAGAGAGTTGCCATTTTTTAGCTAGATTGGGAATTATAGTCTTACCATCACGAGCTACCCTAAGTATAGGCTCATGACCAATCATTAATCCACCATCTTCTAGAATAAGTGGTCTCTTAGTAGCAACCCTTGCTGTTCCACCATACTGTCCTATCTCCTCTATAGGGATAACTACTAGAGGTTCTACAGGCAATCTCTTATCTACTGAAGGAAGTTTACCCTGCTTTACAAGTTCTTGTAACATTGGAGCCTCATTAAACTTGGTAATCTTTGTCTTAGATAGCTTTTGATAGTCTTCGAGATTATACTGCCCTAGGGGAAACTTCTCCTGACTAAAAGAAACAGTAACGCTTCCTAATATCAAAGCTAACACTAATATTATTAGTAACACACTCTTAAAATATCGCATCTCTAAATCCCTCCTTCTAATCTAATTCCCCCTAGATACCTCACCCCTTATTATAAGTAAAACTTCTAAACCCTCTTCTAGTTCTAGAGTTTTAACCCCTTACCTATCACCTCCAACCAAATACCTCCACAAAATGTTTTAACTCTTCTACATCTTTCGGTGGAGAACACTCTAGAGAGACATACCCGTTATACCCTATCTCTTTGAGTGTATCTAACCAAGGTTTTAGATAGACAAAATCTTTCTCCTTCGGAACCTCTCTTGTTTTATTAGCTATATGTACATAACCAATATAATCCTTACATTTTACTAGAGTATCTGGTGATTGGTCTTCCAAGACTAAATGGTATATATCTGCTAAAAGGTAAACTCCTGTCTCTTTAGCTATCTCCAAACCCTGAGTGAGATTGTTTATAAAGTGTGTCTCTTTCTTATTAACTGGCTCTAAAAGAAGTTTCACTTTTAACTTTCTAGTCATTGGTATTATTTCTCTAAGTATAGCAATAAGAAGAGCCTTCTCTAGTTCTACAGCATTCATAAATGGCCTAAGGTCTAGAATTCTAGGCGGACCAAATATTGGAACAAATATGACTCCTATAGCTCCTAGTTCAGATGCAACTAAAAGTCTCTCCTTTAACTGTTCTATAGCAATCTCCCTTTCTTCAATATTACTAGATAATAGAGGATACTGTAATCTACTATATATAGCGGCAACCTTTATATCACTTTTAGCTAGTATACTCTTTACCTCTTCTAATCTATCTTTAAGACCAGAGCCTACTAAGTCTATCCCATCGAAACCAACAGATTCAAGAATTTCTATCTTCTCTCTAAATGAACTTCCAGGAATAACTATCTCTCCACATGCAAGTTTCATAGCTCTACCTCAATCCATATTTTTTGGAAAATTCTACCGCCTCTAAAAAGCGATAACTCTCAAGTAAGTATCGGTAGTATTGTTCTTTATGTCTTTCAATAAGTTTTTCAACCTTATCTTCTCCCCATACCCTTTTTACAATATCTGCGTAGTCCATAAGCTGATAGATTGGTATATGATAAGGACCACTATTGTGGAGTGTAACAATAAGGGGATCTTCACTAAAAAGAGATTTAGCCATATTTTCATTAATCCATTTTTCGAGTAATGCCTTTCCTTCAATTACTATATTAGGATAACTCTCTGATAGGTCTATCAATTCATGAGGATCAGATTCTATATCAAAGAGCATAGTAGGCTTTAATATATCTTTACAACCATCATCATATGTCTCAATTAATAGCCACTTTCCAAAACGGACAGATCTCTGAATACTCCAAACACAGTGGGATAAAACTAAATAGCTTCTACCTTTTGGTTTCCCTGTTTTAAGTGTATCAGCAAATGAACTAGCATCCCACATCTGAGGGATTAGCTCCCAACCACCTAGAAAGTCTATAAGTGTTGCAGAAAGGTCTATGTTATAGTGAAATTCGCTATCTACTATTCCTTCTTTTACACCTGGCCCCTTTATTATAAGTGGAATTCTGTGTGTTATCTCGTCAGCCAACTGATGGTCTCCATATACATTCAGTTCTCCCTGATTCTCTCCATGATCAGAGCTAATAATGACTAATGTATCCTCCCACACGCCCAATTTCTTGAGCAGGTCAAAAATCTTACCAGACCAGTAATCTGCATAGTGTATTCCTGTATCGTATCCATCTATCCATCTTTTATAATCTTCTAAATTCTCTATACTCCTAGGTAATCTGGGATATCTTTGGAAGAACTCTTCAGGCATATCCCTTAGGTCATGAGTAGTCCTAGCTGAATGTGGACCATACATATCTCTATGTCTACTTATAATCTCTTCTGTCATCCAAGAAGGCGGAGGAGAATCTTCAAAGGGATTTCCATACTCTATTGGGGTACGGTACGGAGTATGCGGATCCCAGATGTTTACATGTAAAAACCAATTATCTTCTTTACCGTTCTCTTCTAACCACTTTAGAGCTAGAGGAATTACCTCATCTGCCCGTTCCATTCCTCCCTTGCCAGGATTATACATCTCTCTAAATCCATCATAGTACCACCAGGCAGAATGTCTTTCTCCAAAGGGGCTTACACTTACTGTATAGTATCCAAGACGTCTAAGGATAGTAACCAACTGGCTCAAGGGACTCTGCCTATTATTAAAGAACCTTAATGGCTCATAAGGTTTTAAATCACTAGCAGTAAAACCATGATTTACAATACCATTATGTATACCAAATCTTCCTGTAAAGAGTGCAGCCCTAGATGGCATACAGGGAGTATCCGATGCGTAGAATCTATTAAATCTTATTCCTTCTCTAGCTACCGCATCTATATTCGGAGAAGTTTCCCTATGATATCCATAACAGGATAAATGGTCAGGTCTTAGTGTATCTATGTCTAAGTACAATATTCTCATAGTACTATTACCTCCCCTGTATCCATAGAGGTATTGGCAGAAAGAGATATCTTTAATGTCTTCAGAGAATCTTCATATGTAGATAGTATCTTATCTCTGCCCCCCTCTATAGCTTCAAAGAATGCAGATTGCTCCTTCTCCATAGGGTCATCAGAAAAATCAAAACTCTCCATACTTTCAGGGGTAAATACCTTTAAATAATTAAGGTTTCCTTCAAGCCTAAGGTTCTTAGCAATAAATTCTATCCTAGGTCCGTGTTCAGGATTCGGAAAGAGAGAATATGTAGAAGCCAATGTTGCCACAGTACCATTTTGAAATGTTATGACAGTTACACTTGCGTCATCATTAATAAAATCTTCAATCTCCGGAAATAAACCTCTTGAACTCTGGGAGTATACAGTTTTTGCTTCTCCTAATAAGTATCTCATCAGGTCTATAAGGTGTATAGATTGGTCTACAACTTGTCCTCCAGCTCTTTCTTTATCTCTTACCCAGGCTATAGGTGGAATAGTATGATACCATCTAGAAACTATCATTGCGCATTTTCTATCTTTAAGATAGTCCTTTAACTTTGCTGCAAGGTCAGAGTACCTCCACAAAAAACCGACACTTACTGTAATATCTACCTTATCAAAAACTTCTAATAGTTTTTCTCCAGCTACTAAGGTCCTAGCAGGTGGCTTCTCGATAAAAAGATGAATACCTCTTCTAGCAGATTTTATTAAGTTTTCTGGCTCTCTATTGTAAGGTGGAGTACAGATAAATAAAGCATCTAATGCCTTCTCATTATCTAAAAGTTCTTCAAAACTTGAATATGCATTTGCACCACACTTTTTTGCCATTTCTTCTGCTTTGGAGAATATAATATCAGCTACCCCTCTAATCTTTACATCCTCCCTCTTAATAAGTCTTTCAAAGTGAGCTCTGGCTATCCTGCCAGCTCCTACTATGCCTATATTCATAATTCCTCCTTCTCATAAAAGAATTTCTGAAGGGCTAATGCGCTTGCCCCATATAGTCCTATCTCTTTTCCTAATTCCGAAATCTCTATTCTTATCTTATTAGTAGAGAAAAGCCTATCCTCAAGAGCCTTCTTCATGGGATCAAGAAGAGCCTTGCCTAACCTAATTACTCTTCCAGAAAGGATTATCATCTCTGGGTCAAACATATTTACAAGATTAGATATACCAATCCCTAGATAGTATCCTGCATTTTCTACTATCTCTATAGCCCTATTCTCTCCTTTTTCTATAGCAGTCTTTATTTCATTTATATCACTGTCCTCATCTCCTGAGACCCCTTTAAACTTCTTTACAATAGCTCTAGCAGAAGCAAATGTTTCTAGACATCCTCTTTTGCCACAGTTACAGATCTCACCATCTTCAGACACAACTGTATGACCTATCTCCCCCGCTCCATTATTAGCACCTCTATATATTTTTCCGTCTATAATTACTCCCGCACCTATCCCTAAACTGACGTAAACTAGAACAAAATTATTCGACTTTTTGCCTTTACCAAACCATTTCTCCGCAAGAGCCATAGTCTTAACGTTATTCTCTACTACAACCGGCAAACCAAGGGCATCTCTAATAGGTTTAGCTAATTTCAAATTCCTCCATCCTAAATTGGGAGAAAACTTTAGCTCTCCAGATACAGTATCCACAAGACCAGGGATCCCTATACCTATTCCTAAGATGTCTCGATCTTCTATTAGGACCTTTAACTTCTCTATAAGAAGCTCTAAGAGCCTTTCTTCTGTCTGATCGTCATACTGGATAGTATCTATATTAGATAGATGCCCTAATAGGTCACTAGTAGATATTCTTACTATCCTTGGGCCTATATCCACTCCTATTACATATCCGGATGATGGATTTATAGCAAGGGGAATAGCTTTTCTACCGGAACCAGCCTTCTCTTCAAAACTTGGAAGTTCCGTTATAAAGCCATCTTCTAATAA
The DNA here is from genome assembly GCA_049970495.1 of bacterium. Classification (GTDB taxonomy): domain Bacteria; phylum DUMJ01; class DUMJ01; order DUMJ01; family DUMJ01; genus DUMJ01. Next base: position 637 of record JBMFMV010000058.1, on the reverse strand, counting down.
TTCCCCCGTTATATTGGTTACTGTAGCAGGTGTTAAACCAATTATCTTCGAAATCTCTTGCCTACTTATGGAACCTCTCTCGTATATAAGTTTAAGGATTAGGTTCCTATTCTGTATCTTTACTAGCTGATGGTTTACCCCTCTAAGATTCAACCACACTCACCCTTAACTCATGAGATCCGTCTGAAACAGCCATTTCATAATAGTAATAAAGTTTACCAGATACTGGAACTACACTTACATATCGCACACTTCCAGAAGAATAAGGGGAAAGTAATATAGGACCATTTACACTCACTATTTCAAAATTTTTTAGATTCAGGCTTATCGCCAATCCTAATTTCTCCTCATAATTCTCCGAGACGTCCCTACTACCGTCATAGAAGGCATAGAAGATTGGAGGAGAATAGACAATACTTGTAATCCTTGTTGCATAAGCATCCCAACTGTTCTCTCTTGGAGATAAGATATCTCCGAGCCATTTAAAATTGATTCCATCTGCACTTACTGCTAATCCTGTGCAAGACTTAGTAATGCCAGTATTATAGACATCTGCTGTCTCATGCATCTTAGATCTTAAAATTGGATCTATGCCCTTTGGAGAAGGAGCATAACTTACAAACATATAGTAAAGTCC
>JBMFMV010000057.1:0-12027 GCA_049970495.1 bacterium | reverse complement strand
GTAGCACTTGAAGAAGGTTTAAGATTTGCAATTAGGGAAGGAGGTAGGACAGTAGGGGCTGGTGTAATAACCCAGCTTTTAGGATAAAGATGAGACAGCGAATGAGAATAAAATTAAAGGCTTACGATGTAGATTTAATAGACCAATCCGCTAAGAAGATTATAGCTACAGCAAAGAGGACTGGTGCAGAGGTATCTGGTCCTGTTCCTCTACCGGTAGAGAAAAGACTCTACTGTGTTCTACGTTCTACAAATATAGATAAGGATTCTCGAGAGCAGTTTTTCCTAAAGATTCATAAGAGGTTGATAGATATATTAGATCCTACTCCTAGGACTATAAATGCACTTATGAAATTGAATCTACCTTCCGGTGTAGATATAGAGATTAAACTATAGGATGTGAGGGCTATGGTTATAAAAGGTATTCTAGCCAGAAAGATTGGAATGACACAAGTGTTTGATGAGCAAGGAAATAGAGTTCCTGTTACTGTTGTGAAGACTAGCGGTTGTAAGGTCCTCCAGAAGAAGACATTAGAAAAAGATGGGTATAATGCTTTGCTTTTAGGTTTTGAAGAAACAAAAGAGTCTAAGCTTAATAAGCCATTGCAAGGTTTCTTTAAGAAGTTAGGGATGCCCTTCTATAGGATTCTTAAGGAGATAAGAGTAGATAAATTAACTGATGACTTTAATGTAGGGGATAACATTACAGTAAGTGCCTTTAAACCGGGAGATATAGTTGATGTTACAGGTATCTCTAAAGGGAAAGGATTTGCTGGTGGAGTAAAAAGATGGCATTATGGTGGAGGAGGAGCCAGCCATGGTTCTATGTTCCATAGAGCTCCTGGCTCTATAGGAGCTAGCTCTTTCCCTTCTAGAGTTTTTAAAGGTCATCATTTCCCTGGTCGTATGGGCGGAGAAACGGTAACTATTAAAGCACTAGAAGTTGTAAAGGTCATTGAAGAGGAGGGACTAATGCTTATAAAAGGAGCTGTTCCTGGTGCTAGGAATAGTCTCTTAATAATAAAGGACTCTAAAAAGACTAAAAAAGGAGCCTAGGTAAATGAGTAGAGAAGTTAAGGTATACAATCTACTAGGAGAAGAGGTTGGGACATTTTCTTTTGTGGATTCAGAGGTAAATAAAGATGCTCTTTATTTTGCAGTAAGAGTCCATCTATACAATATGCATCCTAAAACTGCTTCTACTAAAACTAGAGGTATGGTAAGGGGAGGGGGAAGGAAGCCTTGGAGGCAGAAGGGTACAGGTAGAGCTAGACATGGCAGTATAAGGTCTCCAATATGGAGAGGCGGTGGAGTAGTTTTTGGTCCTCACCCTAGAGATGTAAGATTAACTCTACCTAAAAAGATTAAAAGAATCGCACTAGTATCTGCTTTAATAGACAAGATAGATAATAACCAGTTGGTCTTAGTAGAAGACCTAAATATTGATGAGCCTAAGACTAAGAAGGCTGTGGAGGTATTAAATAACTTGGGTATAATCTCTTCCTGTCTAGTTGTCTTAGATGATTTGAATACAAATTTTGTATTGGCAGCCAGGAATATACCTTATGTTGAAGTAAGGTCTATTGATGAAATCTCTCCTTACGAAATATTAAGACATGACTATCTGTTAACTACCACAACTGTTCTTGAGAGGCTCAAAGAAAGGGTGATTTCAATTGGCTGATGCTAGAGATGTTATTATAAGACCAATTATAACTGAGAAATCGTCAATTTTAAAAGAGCTAGGAAAGTATGAGTTTGTTGTTTCACCTTTTGCTAATAAGATTGAGGTAAAGAAGGCTATAGAAGATATATTTGGTGTAAAAGTCAAAAAAGTAAATATTATTAAGCAAAAGGGGAAGAAAAAAAGAATGGGAATTTTTGAGGGAAAGACCTCTGGATATAAAAAGGCAGTCGTTACTCTAGAAGAGGGTCACTCAATAACCTTCTTTGAGGGATTATAAGGAGTGAAATTATGGGGATAAAAACATTTAAACCTACATCTCCAGGTCGAAGGTTCTACACTGTACTTGATTTTAGTGAGATTACAAAGGAAGAACCGGAACCTAGTTTAGTTGTTCCATTAAAGAAAAATGCAGGACGTAACATTCATGGTCATATCACTACTAGACACAGAGGAGGGGGTAACAAGAGGAAGTATAGGATAATAGACTTTAAAAGAGATAAGGATAATATTCCTGCTAAGGTTGTAGCTATTGAGTATGATCCTAATAGGTCTGCAAGGATAGCCCTATTATCCTATGCTGATGGAGAGAAGAGATATATTATTGCCCCATTAGGGCTTTCAGTTGGAGATACAGTAATCTCTGGAGAACAGGTTGATGTTGCTCCTGGAAATTGTATGCCTCTTGCCAATATCCCCATAGGAACAATTGTTCATAATATTGAGCTTGTTCCTGGAAAGGGTGGCCAGATAGCTAGAGCTGCTGGAACAGGAGCACAGATAATGGCAAAAGAAGGTGAATATGCTCTTCTTAGACTTCCTTCAGGTGAGTTGCGAAAAATACATATTAGATGTAGAGCTACAATAGGACAGGTAGGAAATCTAGATCATGAGAATGTTGATTTAGGTAAGGCAGGGAGGTCTCGTTGGCTTGGTTGGAGACCTACCGTTAGAGGTTCCGCTATGAATCCGGTAGATCATCCTCATGGTGGTGGTGAAGGTAAGGCTCCTATAGGCTTACCTGGACCAGTTACCCCCTGGGGCAAGCCTACGCTTGGTTATAAAACTAGAAAGAATAAGGTTTCTGATAAGTTCATAGTTAGGAGGAGGAAGTAATGGGTCGTTCCAGTAAAAAGGGACCTTATGTGCATCCGAAACTTCTAAAGAAGATACTTGAGATGAATAAAAACAATGAGAAAAAAGTAATAAGAACTTGGTCTAGGAGCTCTATGATTATCCCTGAAATGATTGGACATACCATAGCAGTTTATAATGGGAGAAAACATGTTCCCATATATATAACAGAAAATATGGTTGGTTATAGACTTGGTGAATTTGTACCGACTAGAACGTTTAGGGGACATGGAGAAGTTACTAGACGTTCTAGAGAGCTTAAGTAGGAGGGTTTTTTATGGAAGCACAGGCAGTAGCAAGATATGTAAGGATCTCTCCTAGAAAGGCTAATAGAGTAATGGCTCTTATCAGAGGTAAAAGCATAGAAGAAGCTCGAGCTATACTAAAATTTACTCCAGGAAGGGCTCCTAAGCTTGTAGAAAAAGTCCTGAACTCAGCAGTAGCTAATGCGGTAAATAACTTTGAACTTGTAGAGGATGACCTCTATGTTGCTAAAGCATATGCTGATAAGGGGCCTATTCTAAAGAGGTATAAAGTAGGATCCTTGGGTAGGGTAAATCCAAGAAAGAGATATACTAGCCATTTATATATTATTCTTCAGGAGAAGGAGTGAATAGATGGGGCATAAAGTAAATCCAATTGGATTAAGACTAGGGATAAACAAAACTTGGGATGCTAAATGGTTTGCAACTAGAGAGTATAAGGACTACTTCTTAGAGGATATAAAGATAAGAGAGACAGTAAAACAGAAATACTATCATGCAGGTATTCCAAAGATAGAGATAGAGCGTCTTCCTGGTAGGGTAAGAGTAATAGTTCATGCTTCTAGACCCGGTATAATAATAGGTAGAGGGGGGACTGGTATAGAAGAGCTTAGAAAAAGTTTGGCAGACCTTACTGGGAAGACCATCGCTATAACTATTCAAGAAGTAAAGAATCCAGATTTGGAGGCACAACTTTTGGCTGAAAATGTTGCTTTCCAGATAGAAAAGAGGGTCGCTTATAGAAGGGCTATGAAGCATGTGGTTGCTAGGGCACTAAGAGCAGGCGCAAAAGGGGTCAAGGTAGCCTGTAGTGGTAGATTAGCTGGAGCAGAGATAGCAAGGAGCGAATGGTATAGGGAAGGAAGTGTTCCTCTTCAGAGACTTAGAGCAGATATAGATTACGGTTTTGCTGAAGCTATGACTACTTATGGTAAGATTGGGATAAAGGTGTGGATATATCGAGGAGATGTAATACTAGAAAGGAAAGCTGTTGAAGAGGAACCATTACCAGAGGAGGAAGGTGTTACTGCAGATGGCACTGATACCTACTAGAGTAAAGTATAGAAAACAACAGAGGGGTAGGATGAAGGGTATTGCTACAGATGGAAATTATGTTGCATTTGGAGAATATGGGCTTCAGGCTTTAGAACCAGCATGGATAACTAGTGAACAGCTAGAGGCAGCTAGAGTTGTACTTAATAGAGCTCTAAGAAGAGGCGGTAAGATGTGGGTAAGGGTTGTTGCGGATAAGCCAGTTACTGCAAAACCAGCGGAGACTAGAATGGGTGGCGGTAAGGGTGCTCCAGAGCACTGGGTAGCTGTAGTTAAGCCTGGGAAGGTTCTATTTGAAATAGCTGGACTTCCTAAAGATGTTGTATTAGAGGTATTTAAATTGGCTAGCTCTAAGCTACCCATCAAAACACAGATGATATCTAGAAATCGTCTTTTAGGTGGTGAGAAGCTATGAAGCCTTCTGTTATAAGAGATATGACTGATATAGAGCTAGAAAATAGACTAAGAGAGCTTAAAGAGGAGTTATTTAATCTTAGATTTCAGAAAACTACAGGACAGCTTAAGAATACTGCTAGGATTAAAGAGGTAAAAAAAGATATCGCTAGAATCCTTACTATTATGCATCTAAGGCGTTTGGGGAACAGATAAGGAGGAACTATGGCTAGGAATGAGCTTTTAGGTGTGGTTGTAAGTAATAAGATGGATAAGACAGTGGTGGTAGCTGTAGAGAGGAGATTCCATCACCCTCTATATAAAAAGGCAATTAAGAAGGTAAAGAAGTATAAGGCACATGATGAAGAGAATAAGTGCCAGATAGGAGATATTGTTCTCATTAGAGAAACTCGTCCTCTTAGTAAGGAAAAAAGATGGAGAGTAGTAAGAATTATTGGAAGGAAGGAAGGGGAAGAGTATGATACGACCGATGTCTCGACTCAGGGTAGCTGATAATACAGGTGCTAAAGAAATACTTTGTATACGTGTACTAGGCACTGGAAATCAGAAATATGGACATATTGGAGATGTTATTGTGGCTACAGTGAAAGAAGCTACCCCTAACTCTAATATAAAAAAGAGCGATATAGTAAAGGCAGTTATAGTTCGTACTAAGAATGCTATAAGGAGGCCAGATGGTACTGTAGTCAGATTCGACGAGAACGCTGCGGTAATTATAGATGATCAGAAGAATCCTAGGGGAACGAGAATTTTTGGTCCTGTTGCTAAAGAACTAAGAGATAAGGATTTTATGAGAATAATATCCCTAGCTCCAGAGGTGGTATAAGATGACGCTCAGCCATTTTAAGAAAGGAGATACTGTAGAAGTTATAGCTGGTAAAGATAAATTCAAAAGGGGTAAAGTTTTAGAGGTTAAGTCGAAAGAACAATTAGTCATAGTTGAAGGTATAAATAGAGTAAAAAAACATATGAAACCCAACCCACAGTTTCCTACAGGAGGAATAGTAGTTAGAGAAGCTCCATTACACTGGAGTAAGGTCATGTTGGTCTGTCCTCACTGCAATAAACCTACTAGGATAGGAACTAGAGTTCTTTCCGAAGGAAAAGTTAGATTTTGTAAGAAGTGTAGCGAGATAATAGATGAAACTTAGTAGAGGTGGAATATATGCCTAGATTAAAGGACTATTATAGAGAAACAGTTGTACCATATCTTATGAAAAGATTTAACTATAAAAATATTATGGCTGTACCAAAGATAGAGAAGGTTACTATAAATATGGGGGTAGGAGATGCTATACAAAATCCAGACTTACTAAAAGCAGCAGTTAACGACTTAATGATTATTTCAGGGCAAAAGCCAGTCATTACAAAAGCCAAGAAGTCTATTTCAAACTTTAAACTACGTAAGGGAATGAGTATAGGATGCATGGTTACCCTTAGAGGAGATAGAATGTATGAATTCCTAGATAAATTACTAAATGTAGCTCTGTTTAGAATTAGGGATTTTAGAGGCGTAAATCCTAAGTCTTTTGATGGGAGAGGAAATTACACCCTAGGAATAAAAGAACAACTTATATTTCCTGAGATAGAGTATGATAAGGTAGTTAAAGTAAGAGGTATGGATATAACTATTGTTACTACTGCTAAGACTGATGAAGAAGCTTATGAACTTCTAAAGGCTTTAGGGATGCCTTTTAGAAGTTAATTAGGAGGAAATAGTATGGCGCGTAAGGCAAAAATCGAGAGGAGTAAATTACCACCAAAATATAAGGTAAGAGCAAGGAATAGATGCAGTAGATGCGGTAGACCAAGAGGATACATCAGAGATTTTGGCCTCTGTAGAATATGTTTTAGAGAATTAGCTCATAAAGGCCTTATCCCTGGCATTATTAAGGCTAGTTGGTAGGAGGTTAATAGATATGGCTACTGATCCTATTGCTGATATGTTAACTAAAATAAGAAATGCTAGTAGAGCTCGTCTAGAGACTGTGGATATATCTCCTGTGTCCAAGTTGAAGCTAGAGATATTGAGAATTTTAAAAGAGGAAGGTTATATCTTAGACTATAAAGAGATAGAGACAGAGAAGTTTCCATACATTAGGGTCTATCTCAAATATGTAGATAAGAAGACACCTGCTATTATGGGTATAAGAAGAGTCAGCAAACCTGGACTAAGGATATATGCTAAGAGAAACGAACTACCTAGAGTTTTAGGTGGACTAGGTATAGCTATAGTTTCTACCTCTAGTGGGATTATGACTGATAAAAAGGCTCGCAGGGAAGGTCTAGGTGGAGAAATTCTCTGCTTTGTCTGGTAGGAGGAGATAATATATGTCGAGGATTGGTAGAAGACCTATTCCTATCCCTTCTGGGGTAGATGTAGATATAAAAGGAAATAACGTAGTTGTAAAAGGTCCATTAGGGACACTAGAAAGGGCTATTCCATCAGGTATTACTGTTAGAAGGAGTGATAATACCCTTATAGTAGAGAGGCAGAGTGAGGAAAAGTTATATAAGTCTTTACATGGAACTATAAGGACAGTAGTAGCTAATATGATAGAGGGTGTTACTAAAGGATTTAGTAAGACTTTGGAGATTATAGGCACTGGATATAGGGCACAGAAGCAGGGAGACAAGCTAGTCTTAAATATAGGTTACAGTAATCCAGTTGTCTTCGAACCAAATGGGGTGACCTTTGAAGTGCCAGATCCAACTCATGTTACAGTAAAGGGGATAGATAAAGAAAGAGTTGGTGCTATGGCTGCAGCGATAAGAGCTTGTAGACCAGTTAATCCATACAGTGGCAAAGGTATTAAATATGTAGATGAAATAGTAAGGAGAAAACTAGGTAAGGCTGGAAAAGTTGGTGGTAAGTAGTAAGGAGGAAAAGGATGATCAATAGAAGTCTTCGTAGGAAGATAAGACATAAACGCATAAGGAAGAAAATCTTTGGAACTCCAGAGAGGTTAAGACTGAACGTCTATAAAAGTCTAAAACATATATATGCTCAGATTATAGATGACACCAAAGGACATACTTTAGTTTCAGCTTCTACATTAGATCCAAGTATTCGTGAACAGATCAAAGGGTTAAGTAAGACTGAAAAGGCTAAAGTTATTGGTAAGATTCTTGCTGAGAGGGCTGTTGCCAAAGGTATAACAAAGGTGGTCTTTGATAGAGGCGGATACAAGTATCATGGTAGAGTAAAAGCACTAGCAGAAGGAGCTAGAGAGGGAGGGTTACAGTTCTAAAATGGAAGAAAACATTATAGAAGTACCAGAAAATTTAGAATTTACTGAAAGAGTAATCTCAGTAAGGAGGGTAGCTAAGGTAGTTGCAGGAGGTAAGAGATTTAGTTTTAGTGCTCTTGTTGCAGTTGGGGATATGCAGGGACATGTTGGTATTGCTATAGGTAAAGCTCCAGAGGCTCCAGATGCAATAAGAAAGGCTATAACTAAAGCTAAAAAGAATATGATCACTGTTCCTATGAGAGGAACCACTATACCTCATGAGATAGTAGCAGATTTCGGAGCTTCCAAATTAGTTTTGCGTCCTGCATCTGAAGGAACAGGGGTTATAGCTGGAGGAACAGTAAGAGCTATATTGGAGCTAGCAGGTATAAAGAATATACTTACTAAGGCTCTTGGTTCTACTAATCCGATAAACCTAGCTAGAGCTACTATAAAAGCTCTTTCCATGCTAAGAACTCCTGCAGATGTGGCTAAAATAAGGGGAAAAGAAGTAAAAGATATATTGAGGTGATAGTATGAGACTAAGAGTCACCCTGAAGAAGAGTCCAATAGGTTATCCAGAAGACCAAAAGGCTACTCTAAGAGTTTTAAAGTTAAACAAATTGAATAAGACGAGGGAGTTTGAGGTAACACCGAGTATCATAGGTATGCTGAACAAGGTAAAACATCTGTTAGAGATCAAGGAGGTTTGTGATGATGAAGCTTTTTGAGCTGTCCCCTCCTAAAGGCGCAGTAAAGGAAAGGGTAAGAGTAGGAAGAGGACATAGTTCTGGCAAGGGAAAGACTTCTGGTAGGGGTGTAAAAGGACAAGGGTCTCGTTCTGGAGATGGTGTAATGCCAGGTTTTGAGGGCGGACAGACCCCACTACAGAGGAGACTTCCTCGATTGCCAGGATTTAAGAATCGATTTAAAAAGATATATGCTATAGTAAATGTTGGGACTTTAAATGTCTTTGAGGATGGGACTGAAGTAACACCTGAACTCCTCTTAGAAAAAGGTATTATAAAGGAACTCCACGATGGACTTAAGGTCTTAGGGAATGGAACTTTAGAGAAGGCTTTAACCGTCAAAGCCCACAAGTTTTCTGAGCAGGCTAAAGAAAAGATAACTGCTGCTGGTGGAAGTGTGGAGGTAATTTCCTGATGGTAGAGTCTCCTACGACTAGATTTTTTAACATATTTAGAATACCTGAACTGAGGAATAAGATTTTATTTACACTTCTTATGATAGCTATATATAGAATAGGGATTTTTATTCCTGTCCCTGGAGTAAATATGAAGAGTTTGGAAGCTCTTATGGGGCAGGGTACTCTATTAAATATGTTTGACCTATTTGCAGGGGGTGGTCTTAGAAGCTTTTCTATATTCGCAATGGGGGTTATCCCATATATAAACGCTTCTATAATCATACAACTTTTGACTGTTGTTATTCCTGCCTTAGAGAAACTTGCTAAGGAAGAAGGAGAATCTGGTAGGCGTAAACTTACACAGTATACTAGATATCTTACTTTAGTTTTGGCTTTTGTAGAAGCATTTGGAATGAGTACTTGGCTTAGGAATCTTGGAGTCTTAAAGGGGATTGGTACATTCTATCTTCTAAATGTTTCTATTACGCTCACTGCTGGTTCTCTATTCCTTATGTGGATAGGAGAAATTATTACAGAGTATGGAGCAGGTAATGGAGTATCCCTCATTATCTTCTCTGGTATAATAGCTAGGATTCCAAGTGCTTTATTTCAAAGTGGTAGACTTATAAGTGTAGGGCAGATGAATCCATTCTTCTTCATCTTCTTCTTAATAATCGGAATAGGCGTTTTTGTAGCGGTAATATATATGCAAGAGGCTCAGAGAAAGATACCTATACAGTATGCCCGAAGAGTAGTTGGAAGAAGGGTATATGGTGGACAGAGTTCATTCCTCCCACTTAGGGTAAATCAGGGTGGCGTATTGCCAATAATTTTTGCAAGTTCTGTTCTTTTATTTCCGTCAACCCTTTCACAATTCCTGCCAACTATGAAGAGGTTTGCCGATATACTTTCTCCTGGGTCCTTACTTTATATCTCTCTGTATGCGCTATTAATCATCTTCTTCACTTACTTCTATAGTTCTATAGTCTTTAACCCTGATGAAATCTCTGAAAATATCAAGAAGTATGGAGGATTTATCCCGGGGATAAGACCTGGAAGGTATACTTCGGAATATATAAATGAGATAAATACAAGAATAAACTTTATTGGAGCTATATTTCTTGCAGTCTTGGCAGTAGCTCCGTCATTTTTGCGTTCTTCCCAGATTAGTGCCTTTACATCTGTATTCTTTGGTACTGGGGTACTGATTGTAGTGGGGGTAGCTGTTGAAACAGTAAGACAACTTGAAGCACAGCTTATTATGAGACACTATGAAGGATTCTTGAAATAGAGGTGATCTTATGGCTGCTATCTATGGTGTACTCTTAGGTCCCCCTGGAGTAGGGAAAGGAACTCAGGCTAAGCTATTAGCAGAGAGATTTAACCTTACTCATATTTCTACAGGTGATATACTTAGAGATGCAGTAAATAAAAAGACTCCCCTAGGATTACAGGTAGAGGAGATAATGAAAAGTGGTAAGTTGGTCTCAGATGATATCATAAATGCATTGATGGAGGATTATATAAAAAACCTTACTGATGGATTTCTCCTCGATGGATATCCTAGGACTATAGGGCAGGCAACATTTTTGGATAATTTCCTGCCTAAGTATGGAAAGACCCTGAATCTAGTTTTAGCTATAGATGTAGCTGATGAGGAGATTATAAGAAGATTAGCAGGAAGAAGATACTGCCCCACTTGTGGTAGAGGATATCATATTATATATGATCCACCTAAAAAAGATGAGGTATGTGATAATGATGGAACGAAATTAGTCCAAAGGGATGATGATAGACCTGAGACTATAAGAGAGAGACTTAGAATCTACAGAGATAGGACTGCGCCACTTATAGATTATTATAAAGAAAAGGGCCTTTTGGAAATAGTTGACGGTTCTGGCTCTATAGAAGAGGTTCATAACCTGGTTCTTAAGGTTTTGGAGAGGAAAGGAATAATTGATAAAGCGTAAGACTCAAAGAGAGATAGAGATTATATTTCAGGCTGGACAGATAGTGGCTAAGGTATTAAAACATTTACAAGATATAATTACACCTGGTATCTCTACGTTAGACTTAGACCAAGAAGCAGAAGCTCTTATTCTTAAGCTTGGGGGGAGACCAGCCTTTAAAGGTTATAATGGGTTCCCTAAAAGTATATGTGTCTCGATAAATGAAGAAGTTATCCATGGTATACCTAGGAGGTCTGTTAAGATTGGAGAAGGGGATATAGTAAGTATAGATGTTGGAGTAGAGTACAATGGTTACTATGCAGACTCTGCTGTTACAGTTGCAGTAGGTGAAATATCACCTGAGATTAAAAGGCTACTAGAGGTAGGTAAGAAGGCACTTGAAATAGGCATCTCCTATGCAAAACCAGGAAACCACCTCTCTGATATCTCTCATGCCATAGAGTCTTACGTATTGGCAAACAATATGAGTGTAGTAAAGAGTTTTGTTGGTCATGGTATAGGGAGAAAACTTCACGAAGAACCTCAGATTCCAAACTTTGGACCTCCCGGACAAGGTCCTATCCTTGAGGTTGGTTTTGCATTGGCTATAGAACCGATGGTAAATCTAGGTACAGAAGATGTTATAATCCTAGAAGACGGCTGGACAGTAATAACAAAGGATAGAAAACCGTCTTGTCATTTTGAGCATACTATTATTGTTCAGGACGGAGAACCGCTAATCACTACTAGACTAAAAGATTAGAATTTGGTATACTCTAATAATTGGGTGGTGAAAGTTGCCAGATAAGAAAGACGTTATTGAAGTAGAAGGGACAGTTGTAGAGGCTTTACCCAACGCAATGTTTAGGGTAGAGCTAGATAATGGCCATAAGGTTTTGGCCCATATATCAGGTAAGATAAGATTGAATTTTATTCGTATCTTACCTGGAGATAGGGTAAAGTTAGAGCTTTCCCCTTATGATCTTACTCGTGGACGTATTGTAAGGAGGTTATAAAAAGGATGAAGGTACGTGCTTCAGTTAAGAGGATATGTAATAAATGTATGGTTATAAGGAGAAATGGAAAAGTAATGGTAATTTGTTCAAATCCAAAACATAAGCAGAGGCAGGGATAGTATTATGGCAAGAATAGCT
>JBMFMV010000056.1:0-12317 GCA_049970495.1 bacterium | reverse complement strand
ACTATCTTTCTTCCGGTAGCCTTCTGATACTCTGCTGGACTGTTGTATACCTTCACCCCTTGGATTTCCTTTTGGGCAAAGGTAATTGGAACTATCCCTATAAGTAAACTGATAATAACAAAGCATAGAATAACAAATCTAAAAAATTTATACATCAAAAACACCTCCTCGTATAGTAGTCTTAGAAGTTTCCATTTCTAATATTGAATTTATTCTACAGATAAGAATAATTCAATAGCAAATCTTGCTAAAAAACTAGCATTATATGCTAAAAGGCGTTTTCTCTATATGCCCTTATAGGAACATGATGTTTTATCCATTCTTTAGGGGTCATTCCGGTCACTTCTCTAAAAGCCCTTAAAAAAGAAGGAACATCGCTATAACCGACTTCTAAGGCAATTTCGCATATATTTTTATTGGATTCTTTTAAGAGATACTGAGACAGTTCTATCTTTAACATCTTGAGACACTGAGAAAAAGTCATACCTGTCTCCTGTTTAAATCTCCTACTAAACTGGGATGGACTATATCCTACAGCAGATGCTACTTGCTGTAATTTAATTCCCCTTGTAGCTCTATTTTTTATAATATTTACCGCTTTCTGTATCGGTTCAGAGAGAGTTGGTAGAATGTCTAAAATAGAAATATAATAAGCATCTCCCTCCTGCTGTTTTCTAAATTCAAGAAGTTTTATCTTTTCCTCTATATAAGAAGCAAGTAGTTTACATATATCTTTCCAATAGAGTAACTCATTATAAGACTTAATAGGAGTATCTTTTACTACTCTTAAGATATCTTCAATATCTATATCGCTATGATTCCTAAAATACTTTTCATATATAGAAAAGTCAGGGTAGTTATCTAAAAGTACCTGTCCTAAAAATATACCGCCTACTAGTTGATTTCCATAACTTACAGGAACTACTATATCTACTAAACCACAGTGACAGGGTTCAATAATAAATCCTTCCTTACTTTTGAATGCATCTGTTAATCGACTATGCTCTAACCTTACACAATCTCTATGCCTTTCATCTGAAAGTTTAGTTAGCATACACAACGGAGAGTTGTGAGACCTGAAGCTCCAGTTTATATAAAGTTCACTAATTTTGTAGGTAAAGTAACTAAGATCATATATACATATCTCCATACCACTTAACTTAGAGATTGACTCTATATATCTCTGGAAAGTCACTTTATAGGTTTCCATTATTATCTATTAAAATAGTAGAACAAGTCCACAAAGGATTCAACGGTTTTATCCTAAATCTCCTTGACAGAAAGCTTAAGCCATTGTTATATATCCTATATCCTATTAGGTATAGTATAATTGAAAATGAATACCTGCGAAATGCGGGTTTAAGTAAAACTTAGAAAAGGAGAGGAGAAGAAGTTATGCCTAAAGACCCTTCAAAAAGATTTAATCAATTAGTACCGTATGTGTTTTCTATACAAGATGCAAAGAAGTTAGAATTAAAGGCGAAAGGTAAGAGGGTAATAGACCTAGGTATGGGAAGTCCCGATTTGCCAACCCCTAGACATATAGTAGAGACGCTGATAGAGACTGTAAGTAATCATAGTGAAACACATAGGTATCCCAATAGTAAAGGGTTACCCAAGCTGAGGGAAAGTATAGCTTTATGGTATAAGAGAAGATTTGATGTAGATATAGACCCTGAGAAAGAGGTTCTTCCATTGATAGGGTCCAAAGAGGGCATCTCTCACTTAGCGTTAGCCTATATAGATCCTGGAGACTATACAATCACTCTGAATCCTTCCTATCCAGCTCATTATAATGGAACATTTATAGCCGGAGGACAGGTATTTTTCTTGCCACTTAGGGAGAAGAATGACTTTGTCCCAGATCTCTCTGAGATACCGAATAGTGTTCTTAATAAGACAAAGCTTATGATAATAAGTTTCCCACATAATCCTACAACTAGTACTGTGGATAAGGATTTTTATAGAGATGTATTGAACTTGGCAGAAAAATACGATTTTGTAGTGGTTAGTGATTTGGCTTATTCTGAAATCTGTTTTGATGGATATAGGGCACCTAGTTTATTAGAATTAGATGGGGCAAAAGAGAGGGCTGTAGAGTTTAATTCTTTTTCTAAGACATTTAATATGGCTGGTTGGAGAACAGGTTATGTGGTAGGGAATCAAGAAGTTATTTCAAAATTAGCTCAGATTAAGAGTTATATTGACTATGGAGTATTTGAAGCTATTCAATATGCCTGTATATCAGCCCTTAATGGATCCTTAGATGAAGTAAAAAGGACAGTAGAGACGTATAAAAGGAGAAGAGATATATTTATTAACACGCTAAATAAATACGGTGTTTATCCTAAGATCCCTAAAGGTACTATGTATGTATGGTTACGTATTCCAGAAGGATACACTTCACAGGAATTTTCGAATAGACTCTTAGAAGAGAAGGGTATAGTAGTCTCACCAGGTGATAGCTTTGGGAAACATGGTGAAGGATTTATAAGAGTTGCCTTAGTAGCAGATGAGTCTCTTATCTTAGAGGCAGGAGAGGTAATAGGCTCTATGTATATAAGGTAAACTATGGTATAATTGATATTGTAAAATATTTTCATAAAAGAGGTATGAGAAGCAGATGAATCCAAGGATTCAAGTTACAGATAATTTGGAAGAATTATTAAGTATCCTCCCTCCCCTCCTTAAGGAAAAGGTTTCTAATATAGAAGGGTTGGAGGATCTGATAGAAATTGTAGTGGATTTAGGTAGGGAGCCTGAAGCTAGGTTTCCTAATGGAGGGATATTGCTCTCTGATAAACCTATAACTATCGAGGACATAAATTATGTTGTCTCAAAGATTGGTAGCTTTGATGGTAATAATAGAGCAGGTATACCTAAAACCCTCCATAGGATTTCCTGTATAAGAAATAGAAAAGGAGATATAATAGGGCTTACTTTAAGAGTTGGAAGAGCAGTCTATGGGACAGTTGATATTATAAGGGATGTCATAGAGACTGGTAAAAGTATTCTCTTATTAGGAAAGCCAGGCGTTGGTAAGACTACTATGCTTAGAGAAATAGCTAGGATTCTAAGCGATGAGTTTAAGAAGAGAGTTGTTGTAGTAGATACGTCTAATGAAATAGGAGGGGATGGTGATATACCTCACCCAGCTATAGGAAGGGCCAGGAGAATGCAGGTTTCGTCTCCGGAGAGGCAACATGATGTTATGATTGAAGCAGTAGAAAATCATATGCCTGAAGTTATAGTGATAGATGAGATTGGGACGGAATTGGAGGCTAAAGCAGCTAGAACTATAGCAGAACGAGGTGTTCAGCTTATTGGGACTGCCCATGGGATAAACCTTGAGAACATCTTACTAAATCCAACTCTCTCTGATCTTGTTGGAGGTATTCAGGCGGTAACTCTGAGTGATGAAGAGGCTAAAAAGAGAGGAACACAGAAGACTGTTTTAGAGAGAAAAGCTCCTCCAACATTTGATATTGTTATAGAGATAAGAGATCGAGATACGCTTGCTATCCATCATGATGTGGCTCAAGTGATAGATTATATGTTAAGAGGTTATTCCCCTAAACCAGAGATACGTTCTAGGAGAGAATATGGATACGAGGTCATAGAGGAAGCTTCTATGCCGATAGAGGAGGTAGATGAGAGGTTCTCAAAGACAAACCATTATCTTAAAGTCTATCCTTTTGGTATAAGCAGGAATAGATTAGAGAAGGCAATAAGAGAACTGGATGTTCCTGCTCTTATAACCAAAAAACTTGACGAGGCAGATTTTATACTTACATTAACCTCCCATGAAAAGAGAGAAGGTAGTAAACTTATAGCCAAGGCTCATAGGAGTATACCTATATATTCTATAAAGAGTAATACAATTGTTCAGATGAAGAACTTTCTTAAAGGATATTTTAATGGGGAAGATCAAGAAGAGTCTGAGTATAACAAGATATTAGAAGAAATAGACGAAGGTATAAGACGTGTTATGGAGACGTTAGAACCGGTGGAACTTGCACCACAAAATGCTAAGATTAGAAAGTTACAGCACCAGATTATAGAGAGGTATAATTTCCGTTCTGAGAGTATCGGAGAAGAACCTTATAGGAGAGTAAGAATATTACCTTAATGCCTTTTATTACCTTAGAAGGAATAGATGGTAGCGGGAAAAGTACTATAAACCTCCTCTTACAGGAAAGATTAAAGGAAAGAGGTATCGATTTTATATCGGTTAGAGAACCTGGTGGGACACCTATTGGAGAAAAGATTAGAAATCTCCTTTTAGATCCGAATTCTTCCATATCACCTGTAGAGGAGGTCTATTTATATGCTACAAGTAGGTCGGCTCTTGTAAGGAAGGTCATCTTGCCGTCCCTAACTAGGGGTAAGGTTGTTATATCTGAAAGATACTTGGATTCCTCTCTTGCCTATCAAGGGTATGGGAAGGGGGTACCTTTAAGATTTATATATGAAGTGAATAGACCTGCAATTATGGGAATATACCCTGACCTTACCATTCTGTTAGATGCAGACCCTTATATATGTTTCAAAAGACTTGATGATAAAAAGAAAGATAGAATAGAATTAGAAGGTCTAAATCTTCAGAGAAATGTAAGGTACGGATATCTCAAACTGGCAGAGCTCTATAAAGATAGATATTTAGTTATAGATGCAACAGAAGATCCAGGAAAGATTGTTGAAAGGGTGCTGAAAGAGATGGGGAGGTTTATAAAATGACAGTGTGGACTCTAATAAGACTTGTGTCTATAATTCTAGGGGTTATTATAGTTTGGTATCTTGCCACTATAATTGGGAATTATATCATTTCTAGAATAAATAGAATCAATTATAAAGGTAATAAACAGCGTATTATTACTTTGGGCTCTTTGATTACTTGGACCATAAGGGTTATTATAGGTGTCTCAGGAGTAGTGTGGATGTTAAGAGTATTAAATATAGATCCAAGCCCTTTTATAGCTGGAGCAGGGATATTAGGATTAGCTATAAGCTTTGGTTCCCAGAATCTAATAAGAGATATGATAAATGGATTTTTCATAATACTAGAGAATCAGTATGATATAGGAGACGAAGTCAAGATAGGAGCTATACAGGGAGTAGTGGAAGATTTAACTCTAAGAGCTACTAGGATTAGAGATGAATCGGGTGCTTTATATATTATCCCAAATAGCTCTGTTGTACAGGTAGCCAATTTGACAGATAAATGGACAAAGATAAACTATGTGATGAATGTAAGCAATAAAGAGCCCCTAGAAAAATTAGAGAAGGTTTTAGATTATGCCAGAGATAAGATGTGCGAAAAGTATGGTGGAGATATTATAGAAGGTCCGAAGATAGAGGGGATTCAGTCATTTGACTCTTCTACTATAAGATTGGTTGTCTCTTGTAAGGTTTCCCCGCATAAAAGACGTTCTTTAGAGCCGTTCTTTTTACTCTCTCTAAAAGAGGGGGTAGAGAAGGTAGATTTGAGTATAGTATAGGAGGTGTGATATGAAGTTAATACTTATTATTACACAGTCTAGCGATGCGGATTTACTTATATCTAATCTGGTGGAAAAGGGATTTGGTGCAACTAAGTTAGCTAGTACAGGTGGATTCTTAAGGGAGGGGA
Organism: bacterium; assembly: GCA_049970495.1. Lineage (GTDB taxonomy): Bacteria > DUMJ01 > DUMJ01 > DUMJ01 > DUMJ01 > DUMJ01. The sequence continues at coordinate 6,688 of JBMFMV010000056.1, read as the reverse complement.
ATGCAACTATACTAGTTGGGGTAGATGATGAGCTTGTGGACGATGTGCTAGGTATAGTAAGGAGTACTTGTAAATCTAGAGAAAGGTTGATGAGTCCTACTCCTCCAGGAATGATTGAGTCTATGGGTGGATTTATTCCTTATCCTATAAAGGTTCAGATAGGTGGGGCTACAGTCTTTGTCCTTAATGTGGAGAGATTTGAGAAGGTATGAGGGATATCCTTGGGCAGAAGAGAGCGAGGAGAATACTAGAGAATGCTATTAAACAGGAAAAGATTCCACATTTTTTTATCTTTGTAGGTCCTGATGGAGTTGGAAAGCTTTCTATGGCTAAAGAATTTGCTATGGCTTTAAACTGTATAAGTTCTGATAGGCCATGTAGAACCTGTAATATATGTCTAAGTATTATGAATAATAAAAATCCTGATGTAATCTTTATTAATAATGAGACTATAGGTATATCTCAGACTAGAGAGTTAAGAGAGTTGGCTTTTTTATCACCAATATCAGGGAGGTATAGGATATTTATCCTAGAGAATGCAGAAAATCTTACCTTACCTTCAGCAAATAGTCTTTTAAAGGTCTTAGAGGAACCTCCTTCGTCTAGTATATTCATATTTACAGTAAGAGACCTTAACAATCTCCTAAAGACAATAGTGTCAAGGGCATTAGTAGTTCCTTTTTCGCCAGTAAAAAGAGACATAATATTCTCTCTTTTGGTAGAAAAGGGATGTCCAGAAGATTTGGCATTAGAGATAAGCTATCTATCTAGAGGAAGTGTAGAAGAGGGTATAAAGATATTTGAATCAGGAAATTTAAAAAGCAAGATAATCTCTTATCCAGAGATAGAATCTTTGGAGAGCCCAGATTCGGTGCTAGATACTATAGCCATAGCTCTTAGGGACAATATTATAAGATTATTAGGAGCAGATGAGAGGTTTGTTATCTCTAAAGGCAATAAGATTTTATCAAATGGAAACAGATTGGAGAATTTAATAGAAGATTTCTTTTTTATCCAGGAGATAAAAGTATTAGAAGATTGTAACAGTGATTGGAAGTTAGCTCTAGCCCTTTTGTATAGAGAATTGGAGGTAGGATAAGTTGTTCCTTTATCTAGTTAGGTTAGTAGAAATCTTTACAGAGAGAGGTCTATACAAGTCAGAAGAGAGATATGAAAGAGGAGATACTGTTATAGTATCTTATAGGAAGAAGGAATATATTGGTGAAGTGGTATGTAGATTGGGTGAGATAGAGCCTGATAAGGTAGTTCCTTTAAAAGAAATTATAAGAAGAGCTCTTCCTGAGGAAGAGATAGAAGCTAAAGCGCGTAATTTAAAGAGACAGGAACTATTTAATATAGTAAAAAGTAGAATAAAAGCTCATAACCTACCTATGAAGCTCGTAAAAGTAGATTTTGGGGTAGACCCAGAAAGGATAATCTGTTTCTTTACAGCAGAGGGTAGAATAGACTTTAGGGAATTAGTAAAAGACTTGGCTTATACCCTTATGAATAGGGTAGAATTGAGACAGATAGGAGTTAGAGATGAGATAAAATTGATAAAGGGACTTGGACCTTGTGGTAAGGTCGCCTGTTGTTGTGAATTCCTAGAAGAGTTTGCTCCTATATCCGTGAAAATAGCGAAGGAACAAGGCTTAATTCTAAATCCAACTAAGATCTCTGGGATCTGTGGAAGATTGATGTGCTGTCTTAGGTTTGAGGCGGAATTTTACAGTAAAGTTATAAAAGATTTTCCGGAAATAGGCTCTACTGTAGAGTCTAAATTGGGCGAAGGGAAAGTGGTAGGTATAAATGTGCTTAAAAATACAGTAATATTAGAATTTAAGAATGGATGGCAAAAAGAGGTTCCATTAGGGGATATAGTAATAAAAAATAAAATTGGTGCCGAAGACCGGATTCGAACCGGTACGGATTTACATCCACTGGATCCTGAGTCCAGAGCGTCTACCAATTCCGCCACTTCGGCACAGTATCATTATAATTTATATGATAAAAATGTCAAGGAGGACGAAGGCTTATGATAATTACCGTAACCCCCAACATATCGTTGGATAAAACTTTAACTATAGATGGGGAATTTAAGATAGGCGGAACCCATAGAGTAAAAGAGATAACTTATGTGCCAGGAGGAAAGGGAGTAAATGCATCTAGAGCTTTATTAGGTTTAGGCTATAAAGCTCCGGTAATAGGTTTTATTGGGGGGAATACTGGAAGACATATACTGAGTATATTTGACTATGAGGGTATCAAATATGATGTGGTAGAGATAAATGGAGAATCTAGAACCTGCTACAATATATTAGATACTGTAAATAATACACAAACAGAGGTATTAGAAAAGGGTCCGACTATAACAGAGGAGGATATCAAACTCTTAGAGGCTAAGATTTTAAATTATCTCTCTGAAAAGGTTATAGTTTGTATGGGGGGAAGTCTTCCACAAGGTGCTCCTGAAGACTTATATGTTAGGCTAGTTAGTTTGATAAAGTCTAGGAATGCTAAGGTTATCCTAGATACGAGTGGTAAAGCTTTAAAAGCAGGTATAACGGCAAAGCCTTTTTCGATAAAACCGAACAGGGCTGAGGTAGAAGCTATATTAGATGTCCAGTTGAGTACGATAGAAGATATCAAGAGTGTCTTAAATTATTTTTCTGAGAATGGTATAGAGTTACCAGTTATCTCTATGGGAAAAGATGGACTATATGCCTACTATAAAGGGACGTATTATAAAGTAGTTCCTCCAGTGTTAAAAGCACTGAATGCAGTGGGTTCTGGTGATTCTGTGGTGGCTGGTATAGCTCTTGGATTAGAACAGAGTCTAGATATAACAGAGATTCTTAGGTTAGGTGCAGCTATGGGGACTGCAAATGTTCTTACATTGAAACCTGGTGAGGTAAGGAAGATTGATGTGGAGAATATATTACCAAGGGTAGAGGTGGAAGTTGTATAAGAGAAGAGATAATTGGTAGATTTAAGATTTTATATCCCGAAAAGGTCGCCCTCTCTACTACTGATACATTATTATTGGCTGATTTTATAAACTTAAAGGAGAAAGAGAGTTTTATAGAGATAGGTAGTGGAGTAGGGTGCCTCTCTTTTATCATCTTTAATAGGTATCCTAATTTTAAAAATGCTATGCTGGTAGAGATACAAAAAGATGTATATGAAGTCTTAAAGAAAAATGTTGAAGAGAATAAGCTACAAGATAAAGTTACCCTAGTAAATGCTGATGCTAGAGAACTTCCATTACTTTTTTCTCAACTTGCCAATTCGTTTGATGTTGTTTTTACTAATCCACCCTATATGAAACGACAAGAAGGACGTATTAGTCCATATGAGACGAAGGCTGTCAGCACTACTGAGGTCTTTCTTACCTTAACTGATATTATTAGAGTAGCTAGTTACTTCTTAAAGATAAAAGGCAGGTTGTATATGATCCATAGGAGCGAAAGACTAAAGGATATAATATCAACTCTAGATACCTTTGGTCTGGAAGCTAAGCGAATGACTTTTGTCTATACAAGCCAATTTAAACCGAGTAAGAGGGTACTTATAGAGGCTAGAAAAGGAGGAAGACCCGGTGTTAGAGTAGAGCCACCAATATTTTTGTAAGATGGACCAAAGTATTACACCCTATCTAGATGCTATTATTAGCTACATAAAGAAAAAGCCGATAAGATTCCATTATCCTGGGCATAAGGGGAGACTTTTTTCATTAGACTTGACAGAATTACCTCAGACGGATAATCTCTTTTCGCCTAATGGACCCCTATTAAATGCACAGAAGCTTACAGCTTTGGCTTTTGGTTCTGATTTTAGTTATTTTTTAGTAAATGGGAGTACCCAAGGGATACAATCTGCATTTCTTTCTGCCTTTAAGCCTGGAGACAAAGTCCTTGTCCCATACTATTCTCATAGGAGTATAATAGAAGGATTCATACTATCGGGAGTAGAACCGGATTTCATAGAAGAAGAGATAGATGAGTGGGGAATCCCTCAAAATATAAAATTAGAGGATGTAAAGAGTAAACTTAAAGATAGTATAAGGGGGATTGTATTAATGAACCCTAACTATTTTGGATTAGTTCCGGAGATAAAAGATATAGTAGATTATGCCCATAGTAAAGATATCATAGTCATTGTAGATGAGGCACATGGCATACATCTACATTTTAACAAAAAGATGCCTCCATCCGGCTTAGATGTAAATGCCGATATAGTTATTCAGAGTGCCCATAAGATGGGTATTTCTTTGACTCAAGGAGCTTTGATTCATGTAAAGGGTAACAGAGTAGATAGAGAGGCCTTAGAAGAGAGTATAAAACTATTATCTACTACTAGCCCATCTACTATCATCTTAGCATCTATAGATGTAGGAAGAAGAGAACTCTGTTTAAACGGGAGAAAATGGTTAGACAGATTAATACCTATAATAGACGAACTGACAGAAGGGATAGAGAACCTTGGTATTCCGGTATATAAAAAGCCCAATATGGATAAGACTAAGCTGACTCTTTATAATATGAATGGAAATCAATTATCCTTTGAATTATGGGAAGGCTTTAGAATTCAATCTGAGATGTCCTCTGAAACTTATTGTCTGTTTATAATATCATTATTGGATTCTAGAAGAATATTAATGAGGTTTTTAGAAGCTCTAAAGAGGATAAGTATCTATCCTCCAGGAAAGGCAAATATTCCACCTAGATATAATGTGGTTCAATTACCTAGGACTGCATTCTTATCATCTAAAGAAAGGATAGATTTAAAATATAGCGTTGGTAGGATTTCTGGAGAGATTATCACTCAGTATCCCCCGGGTATACCTCTATTAATTCCTGGGGCATTAATAACTCAAGAGATAAAAGAGTACCTATTATCAATAGGTAAAAAGTATGTCAATGTTACTGTCGATTGAGGGTCCTATAGGTGTTGGGAAGACATCGCTGACCAAGATTTTAGTGGGTAAGTTAGGATTTAAAGGTGTATATGAATTGTCTTATAAGAATCCCTATCTTGATAGATTTTATAGTGATATTGAGCGTTATTCTTTTCCGGTGCAGATAGAATTTCTTGTGAATAGGTTTAGGCAGTGGAGGACGATTCAAAACTCTAAAGGAAATGTTGTCTGTGATTATTTCTTTTACAAAGACGAGATATTTGCTTTAATGAATCTAAAAGGAGAAGATATAAAACTATACAAAAGGATATATGACCATATGGTTCGACATATAAGACCCCCAGATTATGTGGTATATCTATCTGCTAGTCCAGAGTTCTTAATGGATAGAATAAGAAAGAGAGGAAGAATATATGAGGCATCTATAACATACGAATATCTTCGTATGTTATGTAAGCACTATGAAGAATATATGAAGAAATATACCCTTTCACCTGTCTTAAGGATAGAAACAGAGGCTCTAGATTATGTAAATAGGATAGAGGATAAGAGGTATATCTTAACAGAGATAAGTAGGTTCACCGGTATCTATGGATAAGAGAATTATTCTTGGTATCTCTGGGAATATAGGTGTTGGTAAGACTACCATTGTGGAGTATCTGGCAAGATATTGGGATTGGGCTTTTTATAAGGAACCAGTAGAAGAGAATCCTTATCTAAAATTATATTATAGAGAACCTAAGAGATGGGGGCTTCATTCTCAACTCTATTTTCTATCGAATAGGTTTGAGGAAGAACTAAGACTCAGTAGACTTGGTAAATCGTATATATTAGATAGGACAATCTATGAAGATGGTGAAGTATTTGCTAGAATAGCTTTAGAGAAAGAGGAATATAAGACATACCTTAAGTTATACAGATTAGCGCTTAAATATTTACCTAAGCCAGACCTTGTAGTGTATCTAAAGGCTCCTATAGATGTCCTGATTGAGAGGATTAGAAAACGCAAAAGAGAGGAGGAAGAATTAATATCTTATGATTACATAGAAAGATTAAATAATGCTTACGAAGAATGGTTAAAGGGGTTTAAGAAGGCTCCAGTATTGATATATAATGCTGAGGAAGATATGGTAGAAAAAATAGGAGATCTTATAAGTCTTATAGAGGGGTATATAAAAATCATTGACAGGCAAATTTTAATGTGATATATTCTAAACTGCAAGCGATTTTAAGGCTAGGTAAAGGAGGGAGAGAATGCTACAATACATACTTAGGCGTATCTTGTATATGATACCTACATTGATACTTATATCAGTGGTATCATTTATAATCATCCAGTTACCCCCAGGTGACTTTTTAACTTCCTACATAGCTCAATTAAGCCAGACAGGGGAGACGGTGGATGAGGCAACTATAGCAGCGCTAAAAAAACGTTACGGATTAGACCAACCATATTATATCCAGTACTTTATGTGGGTAAAGGGAATGTTTCAAGGAGACTTTGGACAGTCGTTTGAGTGGAATAGGCCTGTAAGCCAACTTATTTGGGAGAGGCTTGGCTTAACGGTAGCAGTTTCTACATTCACTATGTTATTCTCTTGGGCATTATCCTTCCCGATAGGAATGTACTCGGCAACTCATCAGTACTCTATTGGTGATTATTTAGCTACATTTATAGGATATATAGGGCTGGCCACTCCGAACTTTATGATAGCCCTAATCCTTATGTGGATAGCCTATTCTGTGTTTGGGGCTAGTGTAGGAGGATTA
>JBMFMV010000055.1:0-12574 GCA_049970495.1 bacterium | reverse complement strand
AGTAGATCAGCTAGCCGACTATGTGACAGTAGATCAGCTAGCCGACTATGTAACAGTAGACCAGCTAGCCGACTATGTAACATTTGATACTTTGGCAGATTATGTAACCTTTGATGATCTTGCTAACTATGTGACTGTTGACGTTTTAGCCGACTATGTGACGTTTGAAGACCTTGCTAATTATATAACTACCGATGACTTTGATGCCCTTAAGTCTCTAGTTGCTGATCTATCCGATCAGTTAGAGGCTATAGGTGCCAATGTTAGTGACCTCAAAGATAGAGTAGCTGCTCTTGAAGATGCTATGACAAAGATTAGTCTTGTAACACCCGAGAAAGTAGCCGAACTTGCAGCCAAGGTTGCTGAACTAGAAAAGAAAGTTGCAGCTCCAGAAAAAGTAGCAGAGCTAGAATCTAAAGTATCTGCTCTAGAGAAGAAGGCAGTAACCTCTGTAACTACAAACGTCACAGTAAAGACTAAGTATAAGTTAGGAGAGGCTACTGAAGAGCCAGCTCCTGCTACAGATACAAGTAACTTCTTAGCTAATACAGCTCTAACTGGAGTGAGTAACCTTGAATCTCCAATAAGTGGATTGCTTACTCAGGTCTCCTATGGGGCATCAGCTAACCCAGATAATTTTGCAGGCCTTCCAGCTACCGGTATGACAGCTTCCGGCCATTTAACACTTAAGATTAATGTTCCTAGTAATAGTGGAAGCGATAAGATATATGGAGAGATTACTCTCAGTTCTAGTATAGACAGTGACATTTCAGACTTCTATACAAGTTTACCTAGTGGAAGTTTGGCGGTATCTAGTTTTAAAGCCTATGCTGAAAACGGAAAAGTAACTGCTGAGGGTGGAAATCTAACCGCATTTGAATATACACCATTTACTTTAGCTAAGAGCATGCTATTTATAGCTAAGGATGGAGCAACAGAGATAACTAATAGAGGTTTGGCTTTGACTTATAAAGTTTCTGATAAAATCTCTGTACATATGGCACATGTCTTCCTTAATCCTAATATGACTAACACTGCTGGGGATAATAGTGATGTATATGGTAATGGTGTGTACTACTCAGGAGGCAATTGGAATCCCTCTGATATTGCACCAATCTGGGCTAATAGAATTTCTATGAAGTTTGGAGAACCTCTTACACTTAACATCAATGTTGTTAAGGAAAAGACCAATGAGATCGTAGCTGGTTCAGACCTGACAATGAAGCTAGGAAATATAACAGTCGGTGCAGAATATGCATTATCTATGGATAGAACATTTACTCCTCTTGGCACAGATGCAGATGCTATGAAGCTTACAGTAAGTATCCCTGTTGGAACCTTGATTACACTAAAGGCTGGTTATATGGATGTTGGAACTGATTACTCTGCAACATGGGGTTCCTACACTTCAGGTAGAACTGGATACAATGCCGGTGTTACTGCAAATCTAGGAGGATTCACTGTTCAAGGCGGATATGCTTATGAACAAGAGAAGAGTACTACTTCTAAAGTAAAGACTGGGTATGGTATTGGACTTAAGACAGGTAATTTGGCTTTGCAGTATACATCTACTACAGACAATATAGATCCTACAAATACTGGCGACCTCTTAGAAGCTTCTATAGCCCCATTTAGCTGGCTTAAGCTTGCAACCAAGTATGATGTTGATGCTAGCACCTGGAATGGATTAGCTGCAGAGATAGCTATGTCTAATCTACCTAAGTTAGTAGCTTACTACAATCCTAGCGCTACGTCTACAGGCTTTAAGTATGGTCTATTTATGCCAGAATACACATTTGCTAACTTCTTAACTCTAAAGGCTCAGTTTGACCAGAACCCAGATACCCCAAAGACCCAGTTCTTTGTAGATGGCTCTGTCAAGCTAACTGATGCAGTTTCACTTTATGGAAAATATGTAAACTACTCTGATAATAAGATTTCTTGGTCTGCAGGAGTCAAATATACCTATAAGTGGAGTGATAATGCTAATTTAACTCTCGACCTAAAACATGTTATAGATAAAGACGGAAAAGACGCTAACGTCTTAGCTACTACCCTAGCAGTATCCTTCTAATTGACCGATATCCTAGCCCCCGGGCTTTCCGGGGGCTTTTTTATTGGTATATGAATAGAAAAGATTTTTGGGTTTTTTCTATCATATTCTTTATAATCTTTATAGTTTATCTATTCTCTAGAATTAATAGTTCTAGAGGAGAAATTGTTCTTATACAGGTAAATGGGAGGGATTTTCTGCGTTTACCAATTAGCCAGAATAGAATAGTTAAAGTTTCTGGACCTCTTGGAACGAGCATAATAGAAATAAAAGATAATAAGGTAAGGATGCTTTCATCACCTTGTCCAGATAAGTTATGTGTAAAAGAAGGATATATAAGTAAGCCATGTCAGGTTATAATATGTGTTCCAAATAGAATAGTTATAAAAATAGAGGGGAGGGCAAATTTGGATGCCCTCACCTATTAATCAACCTACTTTGAAGCCATTTTATAGGCATCATAGGCAGAGTAGATTGACCATAGAGGTGCTAGTACCCAGGTAATAAGACCAATACCTACAAAAGAAAGGACTATACTAACCACCCAGATCCCTATGTCTATTAGGAGATGAGTTAAACCCTTGCTCTGGTCTCCAAGGAGATACTGTCCTAACCCAGGAATTATTAGAGATGCTATAGCTGCTATTACCGGATCCATCTTTTTAGCTTGCTGAGCCTCAGCTGCCATAGCAAATGTCCCAGTAACTGCCTGGAAGGCAAAAATTAAGATAACTACTAATGCTAGTTTAGTTATTAAGCCTTTCATCTTTTGTCACCTCCTTTCTTTTAAATCGATTTCCTGCAATCAGTTTATCACACGGATACAATCTTTGTCAATTATTGCATAATTTTATGTTTGGCTTAATATGAGGGGTATACTTTTAGGAACTACTTCTGCCACTATTTTGTCTGCATAGAAGACTTCTCCATCCATCTCTGCAGGGATCTTCTCAGAAGATGACACTTCTACGTATTCTGCCTTTAATATATTCACCTTTGGATGATGTATATGTTCACCGCTATAGACTTTTGGTAAAGTTTTCAGTATCTCCAACCTAGGAATATTTTCTATGAGACATACATCAAGTTTACCGTCCCAAGGACTTGCTTCCGGGGCTATTTTCATCCCTCCACCAAAGTATTTACCATTTGCTATAGCTACTAAAAGAGCATTAAGGTCTATCCTTTCTCCATCAATATTTAGATGGAGTTTTATCCCCTTGTTTTTTATCAGTCCTATAAGTGTAGATCCTAGATATGCAATGGGACCTAAGAATCTTATTGGCTCAGCTATTGTTGCCACTAGGGCATCAAAACCTACCCCGGCAACATTTATAAAGTATCTATTATTCATTCTGCCAACATCAGCCAACTTTATCTTTGGAGTCTCGATGAATGGCTTGATAATTACATCTAGTAGTCTAGATGTATTAATACTCTTAAAAAAGTCATTTCCCCTTCCTACAGGGAGAATCCCTAATGGGATATTATAACCGAATATCCCGTTTACAACCTCATTTACTGTCCCGTCCCCACCAACTGCAACAATCGCATCAAACCTTTTTACCGATTGTCTAGCTATCTCAGTGGCATGACCTATATATCTAGAAAACTCATGGTCAAAAGAGATTCCCCAAGATCTTAATCTCTTTAATATCTTCTCAGTAAGAGACTTTCCCTTTCTTCCACCCGCTATCGGATTTATTATCAACTTAAAACGCATATAATATCTCCTCTTTTATAATAAAAAGTATCAAAAACTATATTAGCATACATAGTAGATTTGTTTCAAGGGAACAAAAAAGTGTAACTCTATCTAGATTTCGATATATATGATAATTTACCTTTTAGATAAGGTTTTTGCGACTTCCATCTTTTCACCATCCGTTTTTTGCAGTTTATATTACTTTAAAAGAAGAGATAGAATGTGATTTGTAGAGTATAGAGAGATTCCATTTCTTTAAAGTGTATAAAAGCCTCAACTTTTTGGTTTATAAATAAACTGGCGCCCCAGGAGGGAATCGAACCCCCAACCAGAGGCTTAGGAGTCCCCTGCTCTGTCCATTGAGCTACTGGGGCGCATGGCGCGCCCGAAAGGATTCGAACCCTCAACCCGCAGATTCGTAGTCTGCTGCTCTATCCAATTGAGCTACGGGCGCACAACTATATTTTACCATACGAATTTTAAATCTTCAACAGCCGAAAAATTAAGAACCGGGTAACAAATCTTGTTACCCGGTAAAAGATAAGATAGGAGGTAGAAAGGAGAGGTATTAGGGTAATCTTAGATATTCTTAAAACATAGATACCAGTCTACGCATTCATAGCCCTCTGTTAATCTCTTTTCAAGGGCTTCCTGAGTATTTGGTGGAGGTACTATTACCTTTTCTCCTGGTATCCAGTTAGCTGGTGTAGCTACTCCATATTTATCACTTGTCTGTAAGGCATCTAAGAGTCTTATGATCTCTTCGATATTTCTACCATTAGTTAGGGGATAATAGATCATAGCCCTTAGAATACCTTTATCGTCTATAATGAATACTGCTCTTACTGCTTGAGTACTACTTGCCTGAGGATGAACCATCCCATAGAGAGTGGCTACCTTCATATCTAGGTCTGCAATAATTGGAAATGGGACTTTTATACCAAAATTTTTCTCTATATTTCTTGTCCATGCTAGATGGGAAAATATGCTATCTATGCTAAGTCCTATCAGTTGAGTATTTCTCTTTACAAACTCGTCATAGGCTTTACTAAAGGCAACAAACTCAGTTGTACAAACCGGAGTAAAGTCTGCAGGATGAGAGAATAATATTACCCACTTACCCCTATAATCTGACAATTTTATTTTTCCATGAGTGGTTACCGCTTCAAAATCTGGAGCTGGCTCATTTAGTCTTGGTAAAGCAACTGTTCTTACTTGTTCCTCCATTTTAACACCTCCTGATAATAATTTTTAGCTAGAAATAATTTAACATAACTTGAATATATTTGTCAAGATGTAAAGCTTGACACCTTTTAAGAATATAGTTATGATGGGTCTTGTAGAATTTCAAACAGGAGGTTAGTATAAAGGCATCGAGATCTATATTAGGCATTCTTTTCTGGTTATTTTTATCTTCTACGATCCTAATGACAATAGGATTAATATAAAGGTAAAGAGGGTAGCCTTTACTATTTTGGGAAAAAGGGTAGTCGTTGGCGAGGTAGATATTTCTAAAATTTACCAGATTGCTTTCTCTTTTCCAGGACCAAGGCCTTTCGAATCTATTGTAGAGGTAAGTATGCCTGATGGAAGTAAGAAAAGAATTAGAGTTGAATCTGTTCCTGCTTTGGCTATTAGGGAAGGAGAAGTTGTAGTTGGTTCAGAGATAAGCTTTATACCTATACAATAAAGGGCTTTTGCTCTATTTCTCTGGTATTAATGCCCTAAGTAGAGGGGTTTTCCATTCATTTCTAACAGGGTCATAGATGCCGAATCCTGCGCAGAATTCCCAGTAGCACCAGGCAATGCCCCTCTGTTCGGCAGACCTAGCTACGTAAGAAGTCCATCTTACTCTAGAATCCATGTCTGCCTTGCTATATGCGCCAAATTCCCCTAAGAATAGGGGAATATTATTATTTTTCTTCGACCACTCAACTGCCATATCTAGTTCACCTGAGATTATAAGTTTCTCTATCGCTGTTCCAAGCCACTTAGTTCCTACAGGTGGAGAAGGACTTACCCATTCTGCTCCTTGGTGTGTAAATTGAAATGGATTATAGTAATGGAAGGTAACAACTATATTGGAATCTTTTGGGATCTCTAACTCATTCAGTTTATATATACTATTCCAATCCGTAGGACCCACTATGATTTTCCTTGTAGGATTTGTTTTTCTTATGATGTTTATAGCCTCTCTTAGATACTGATTCCAGAGCCTGCTATTTAGATAATTACATGGCTCGTTAAGAAGTTCAAACCAGAGAGTTTCTGGGTAGTCTTTATAGCGTATAGACAACTGTTTCCAGATTTCTAGAAATCTATCTTTATGTTGTTCTGGTCTTTGCATCATCTCTTCATAGTGGTGTATATTTAAGACTACATAGAGTCCATTCTTTAGTGCTTCATTTATCACATGGTCTACCCTGTTAAAAAAGCTAGTTTCAATGGTATATGGGGGTTTTGGATCCGCATGTGCTGACCATCTAACCGGTATTCTTACATGGTCAAAACCAGCGTTCTTTATCAACTTAAAATACTCATCCTTTATTATTACCCCCCACTGTCCCTCTACTGGAGCCTCTAAGGCATTGCCCATATTTACTCCACGAGATATTGGTAGTTTTTTATCCGTGGCAATAATTCTTGTATGAAAGATAAACATTAGAAAAATCCAGAATAATAGGGAATAAAATAATCTATACTTCATGAATATCTCACCTCACAATAGTATTATTATATATAATATAATACATAGTATAGACTTTTCCCAATAGGAAAGGAGAGACTGAACGTATGGATAGTATAAGGGATATATTCAGAGAGGTGTATGAATGTAGAAGTATCCTTCTAAATGAAGAACTGATCTCTTCTGTAGAGAGGGCTACCCGGCTACTTATAGAGACATTGAGAACTGGTAATAAGATTCTTGTAGCTGGTAATGGTGGTTCGGCTGGTGATAGCCAACACCTTGTTGGAGAGCTTATAGGTAGATTTTTGAAAGAGAGAAGAGCTCTACCTGGTATAGCACTTACTACAAATACATCAATCCTTACCGCTATAGGAAACGATTACTCATTTGATAAGGTCTTTTCTAGGCAGATAGAGGCTCTAGGAGATAAAGGAGATGCGCTTATTGTAATCTCTACAAGTGGAAACGCATCAAATTTGATATCTGCAGTTAATACAGCAAAAGATCTCTCTATAAAGACTATTGGCCTTTTGGGATATGATGGAGGGAAATTGGCTCCTTTAGTGGATGTACCTATAATAGTTAGACTAAACTCAACCCCTAGAGTTCAAGAGATACATATAGTGATTATCCATACAATATGTCAATTAGTAGAGTCAGAACTGTGCAAGTAGGATTATGTTACGGTGTCGAATAAAGTGCCCCCAAGAATTCGTCCCAGTTTGTGTCAGTTGCAAAATCAAGAGTTTGATAGGTGCTGAGATAATAGTTGTAATAATAAGGAGATGGAAGCCATATAGATATACCGTGAGAATTAGCTAAATCGTTACTATGCCATTCTGCTATTACAGCTGAATCTACGTTATTCATTACATTATTTGCTAAAATATTATCTATTTTATCGCATATATTCTTGGCAAAATGATACAGGTCACGAAAGTCAGGATAGCTATAAGCTTGGGTAACTGATATAGCATAAGAAATCTCTGTCTTATAAAAACTCATATTCTCTTTCAATGTTGATGCTAACTTATTACATGCATCTTTTAAGTTAGAAATTTTACTTAAGTCTATTGCAGACTGAGTAACACGGTTATATAGACTATAGTAGTCTTTATATTTTTCAACTATTGTAGAAGCAAGTGTCGATGGGCTCATAGATGGATTAGATACTAAGGCAGATAGAATATTATGATATGGCCATCCTGTCCCTGGTTCACTTTCTTCTGAGCCTACTAAATAATAAGCATAGTCTTTTATCTGATATGCAACTTCTGTCATTGCCATAAGGCAGGCATCCATACCTAAAATACCTATTTTTATACCAATTTGACTTAAGGCAGATTTTAGTTGGGACATAGTCATATATGTATCAGAGGTATCATCATAAGATATTCCTCTTAACCCTAAGGTCTTTATCCTCCATCCTCCGCCATGATCCCAGATGATTAATGCGTATTTATCTGCAGGAAAATAAGTCCTTGTCCAATCGACAAAGTCTCTTAGGGTATCTGGAGAGCCAAAGTCTAATTCATTACTTGACCAAAACTCTTGTAAGTCACCATTTATGACTCTGTATCTCCAAGCCCCAGGTTGATAGTGTCTATCAAGTTGAACTATGATATTTACTTCATTAGTTGAGCCTACTGATTTCATCTCTTCTAGATCTTTGTCAACATAATTTTCTAAGTCATTATCACCATTCATAAAGACCATAAATGTCCACTTGGCTTGACTGATATTGTTTCGTGCATAGACAGTAATGCTGTCGATCCCAACATTATTCACATTATCGTATGCTTTTACCATTATTGTATGTTTTCCATCACTTACTGTGTTCGTATTCCAGCTATACTCGTATGGACTTGAAGTATCTTCTCCTACTTTATTATCATCTATGTAGAATTCTACCTTGGCTATTCCACTTGGTGCCCTTTTGTTTCTCTCTATAACTTGAACTTGGATAGGAACATTCCCTGATACTGTAGAGCCATTGGCAGGATTTGTTATTGACACTATAGGAGATAAATCATCCCCTATAGTTACAGTTATAATGGGACTTTCTCCCACATTACCTGCATTATCATAAGCCTTTGCCTGAATAGTATGGGTTGAACCATAAGTTAAACTACTAGTATCCCAGTTATAGTAATATGGACTAGATGAAGACTGGCTTACTTTATTATTATCTATATAGAATTCTACTTTAGACACTCCTCGGTTATCATAAGCAACGGCTTGGATAATTGTTATTCCGCTAACAGTTGCCCCATCAACTGGTTCTATTATCTGTATACTAGGCGGAGTAATATCGAGACATTCACATCCATAGTATCCTGTAGAAGAAGAAAGTAGAATAAGGATTAGTAGGATAAACTTTAGACCCCTTTTTTTCATAAAAGTCTCCTCCTTTTTAATTGCGCACTCATATTTTATCATAAGATCAGACTATTTTAGGCTTAGTAGATGACCTATAGAAGATACAACTACTAATATTGAAAGCCCAAAGATTACTAGGAAGAATATCTTCATTGAGGTTATACTTTTCTTATCGTCTATATCTAGAAATCTACGGACCTGTCTTTTCATAATACTCATTATATCTAAAAACCTAATTAATTTGTTGAGTTTTCAGAACAACTCTACTGGAATTTCTAGTATATGATTTAATGATAAAATATTTAATAATGTCTCAAAAAGGAGGGCTAATGAATAAACTAATAGAAGTTATAAAGTCAAGAAGAAGTATAAGAAGATATTTGGACAAAGAGATTCCTAAAGAGATTCTAGAAGACATAGTAGATTGTGGCAGACTTGCTCCTTCTGGTTATAACAAACAGCCTTGGGTCTTTGTAGTTGTAGTCGATAGAGAGATGAAAGAAAGGGTTGCTAACGCAACTACTTCTGGAAAGTTTATAAGTTCTGCAGGTGCCTGCATTGCGGTATTCTGTGAAAAAGATGCAGAAACTGCCCTTGAAGATGCCTGTGCTGCTACTGAGAATATGATTATAGCAGCTCAAAGCTATGGGCTAGGAACTTGCTGGATAAATGTCTATAAAAAGTCTCAATCACCGAAGATAAAAGAGGTATTGAACTGTCCAGAGAATATGGAGCTTATGACGCTTATAGCAGTTGGATACCCTGCAGAAGAGAATAGACAGGTAGCTAAAAAGAGTTTAGATGAAGTGTTAAGGTGGAATAGTTTCTAATAAATTTAATAGGGGTTCAAGTCCTTGAACCCCTACATCTCAAATGATACTGTTAGCTCCTATCTTTTTAGCTATAAGCTTCTCTTTTGAAACTCTTTCTTCCTATTTCAGCATATATCTCTATCCTCTTACTAAGGCTTGGGTATTTCTTTTTCGTCTCTTCGGAAAACATCCCTTTATTAATATCTTCTGTTGCCGACATCTCATGACCTATCAGTGCCCATGTAGATTCTATTAGATTTCTAAACTCTTCTAGTCTCAATTTTTCGCATATAAAAGATTGTCTTGGGGAGTTTATATCCTCTCCACTTATCTGAAAGAGTTCATACTGATCACAGAGACCTTTTACCCTCTTTAGTTGTTCTAGAGTATTTCTAGAAGGCATATATGTTACGGCATCAAATTCAAGGTCCTTAAGCACTTCAAATAATAGGTCTAGATACTCGTCTTCAAATTTCTCGCTCCTTTTATCT
Organism: bacterium; assembly: GCA_049970495.1. Classification (GTDB taxonomy): domain Bacteria; phylum DUMJ01; class DUMJ01; order DUMJ01; family DUMJ01; genus DUMJ01. Next base: position 2,445 of record JBMFMV010000055.1, on the reverse strand, counting down.
CCGGTGACCGATTCAGTTATATCTCCAAGGTATGCATAGGCTAGAATTGAACCTATTTTTTTAGAAAATTTTACTATCTCCCTAACATCTGGACATTCTGTTGTAGCTGGTATAAAGAATCTAGGGACAAGTTCTGCCTTTAGTGCTCCTAATAGATCATAGTCATAGTATTGGTTGTCAGCATCTAAGAGATAACCCTCTATCCTCTTGGTAGGATTTATCTCTAGATTATCCTTCAGAAAACTTACAAGTCTTTCTCCCTTTCCAAATTTTTCTATAAGTTTTAGCGATAGTGCATAGAGGATATGTCTCTCTGTTATTGTTCCTCCATCTCTATATTGTGATATAGGGACCACATCATTGTCAAAATCTATCTCTATATTGAATGGTTCCATTATTTTATTTAATCTTTCCACCATTAATCTATTACGTTTATTCCTTTCTGCCTGATACTTAGAAAAATACTCTTTTACTCCATCTATCCGTGTATGTGGTATACCATGTAGAGATACATAGGCAACTGTTTCCTGATCAGGATTGTTAAGCTTTCTTCCCTCTACAGGTGTGTTAGCAAAACTAACCCTACATTCAACCCCAATGGTTGTTGCTATTCCAATAATCTTACCTGCAGATATAAACTCTCTTGCCCCACTTATGGAGTCATGGTCCATTATACCAGCAGTCATAAGGCCAGCGTTATAAGCCATCCATATAGATTTTGTTGGTGAATACGGGGAAAAGGAGTATGTTGTATGTATATGATTATTCACTGCGTATTCATTTATAGGAGGTTTAGGGATATAACCCTTATCTACTAATTCCTTAAGCCTCTTTAGATTGGATAATCTGTTATTTACCTCAGGGTCATTTAGACCCTGAATAAGAACTTCTACATCTGTATTCATGATAATTCTATCTCCTCCTTAATCCTTAGATTTAATCCGAGTAGACCTGATAAGAAAATAAAGGCTGACATAAGAAGAAAACTTATAAGATATGTTCCAGATATATCTCTAGTGTACCCTATTAGATAAGGAACAGTGACTGTGCTCAAGTTAACAAAGATGCTTAGTATAGCATATCCCAGTCCATATTTGTCAGTGAGTTTTGGTAGCAGATAGAATACGCTAGGCGGGACTAATACGGAGAATATTCCTGCTATCACTATCATTATAGGGGAATTTAAAAAATATATGAGTATTAAAAAGATAGATAACAAGATTGCCCCCAGAAATATGATTAAGTTATGTCTATTCGTCCTATCTAAAAGATATCCTGTAATGGGCGATAAAAAAGACCCTAACATATAGAGGCTACTAATTGATGAGGCGTAAGTTGGAGAAAGGCCTCTACTTATAAAATAGTCAGGAGCAAAGGTTAAAAATGATAGGGAACCTGCATTGTATAAAAACCAAACCATCCCTAAAAACCATACATCCTTAGGCATCTCTTTAACAGAAACTAAAAACTCTACCTTACTATCCTCTATCTTATTCTGCTTCTCTTTATAGAAAAATAGGATCAAGATAAGCACTAAGAAGGTAAATGCTAAAAGAATAATCATTGGGGTCTTCCAGTGAAATCTATTTGCTATTGGGGAGAAGATATTAAAAGAGATTAAGACGGCAACTGGAAGACCCGTACTCCAAAACCCTACTGCTTTACCAAGATTTTCTCCTTGAAACTCTTCTGCAAGTATCCTTAATCCTACTATTGCAAGGATACTTGCCCCAAACCCAATTACAATCCTTGATAAAAGGAGGAATCTGAAATTATTTGCTATAAGGAATAGAATTTCCCCTAATAGATAAAAAGATAGAGCTACAATTATAGGCTTCTTATTGCCAAACTTATCTAAAAAATATCCCCCAAAGAGTCCAAGGATCATTGGTGGCATAGCGGTCGTCCCTGTTATTAGTCCTGCCTGGGAGCGCGTTATATTCCATTCCCTAATTATATGAGGAATTAGCGGAGGTATAAGTTGAAAGTTCAATGCCAAGACTAAAGAGATAAAGTACGATATAAAGAAGTACAACAATTTTCTATTCATCTGTCCTCCTCCTTTTATTAAGGTTTTTATTTTTAAATTCTAGCCCAATAGATGCATAAAAACAAGACCTTGTTGATTCTAAGATATAATCATTTTTCAAGAAGAGAATCCTTTAGGGACTTCTTGCCTCCTTTCATATAAGGTTAACTACAGGGTAGTATTTTAGCATAAGGGGGAAGGTCTTTAAAATTTTATCAACCAGATTTACAACAGTTACGAGTCTACAACTGCAAAAGTTGCTAAACATGTGAGACTACTATTATAGAAGAAGGAGTATGAATCACAATGAGAGGAAGAGTAGGAACTCCGCAGAAGGAGATCCATCTTTTCTATGGTACACCATTGTATAATAAGAATACTATGAAAAGTTGGATTAAAAAACTAGAGTTTTCTAA
>JBMFMV010000054.1:0-13586 GCA_049970495.1 bacterium | reverse complement strand
GGATCCAAGCAGATACCTGGGAAGGGGAGTTAAAAACGCGGTAAAAAATATAAACGAGGTGATCGCTCCTGAATTGGTTGGAAGAGATGCCATAAACCAGAAAAATATAGATAGAATCCTTATTGAACTCGATGGGACTCCTAACAAGAGTAGACTTGGTGCAAATGCTATACTAGGAGTATCTTTAGCGGTGGCTAAAGCAGCGGCTAATTTTCTAGAGATACCTTTATACAGATATATTGGTGGGGTAAATGCATCTATACTTCCAGTACCATTAATGAACATAATAAACGGTGGTAAACATGCAGATAATCCGCTAGACTTCCAAGAGTTTATGATAGTACCAGCAGGTGCACCATCATTTAGAGAAGCACTAAGGATGGGAGCGGAGACCTTTCATACATTAAGAAAGGTCTTACAGTCTAGAGGGCTTAATACGAATGTTGGCGATGAAGGCGGCTTTGCACCCAATTTATCAACCAATGAAGCCGCTATAGAGGCCATAGTTGAGGCTATAGAGAAAGCAGGATATAAAGCAGGTAAAGATATCTTCGTGGCATTAGATGTTGCTGCAAGTAACATTTATGAAGATGGCAAATATCACTTTGGAGGAAAGGATTACTCAGTAGAAGAGCTTATCTCTTACTATGAAGGACTTATTGAAAAATATCCAATCATCTCTATAGAAGACGGTCTAGCAGAAGATGACTGGGACGGATGGAAGCTCTTAACAGAAAAGTTAGGTACTAAGGTCCAATTAGTAGGCGATGATTTATTTGTTACAAACGTAAAGAGACTAACTAAGGGTATTGAGATAAAAGTAGCCAATTCAATTCTCATTAAGGTCAATCAGATAGGGACGCTTACTGAGACCTTAGAAACTGTAGAGATGGCTAAAAGAGCTGGTTATACTAGTATTATCTCCCATCGTTCAGGAGAGACAGAAGACACCACCATAGCAGATTTAGCTGTAGCCGTTGGATGCGGTCAGATAAAGACTGGTGCTCCTTCTAGAACAGATAGGGTAGCAAAATATAATCAGCTCTTGAGAATAGAAGAAAGTCTGGGTCCTGCTGCTAGTTACTTAGGAGTGAAAGCTTTTTCTAAAAGAATATGAGAAAAACCAAGATAGTAGCTACAATAGGTCCAGCTAGTGATTCTCCTGAGATTATTAAGAAATTTATACAAGCAGGAGTAGAAGTATTTAGGCTGAATTTTTCTTACGGCAATCAGGAGTATCATGCTAATATCTTCAACCTTATAAGAGAGGTTTCTAGCTCTCTAAAAAAGCCTGTAGCTATTTTACAGGATTTGCAGGGACCGAAACTTAGAATAGGAATACTAGCTCAGGAGGGTATTACACTCTCGAGGGGAGATGAGGTGCTCCTAAAACTTGCCGAAAAGAGTGAAGAACCCAATGTAATACCTATAAAAGAAAGAGAACTTATAGATGCACTTCGTCCTAATGCTTCTGTTATGCTTGCTGATGGGCTTATTGAACTAAAGGTTATAGAGAAGAGGGAAAATGAAGCACTTTGCAAAGTGATAAATGGTGGAAAATTAGAGAGCAAAAAGGGGATAAATGTTCCAAACATAACTATCAACATCCCTTCAGTAACCTCGAAAGATATAGATGATATAATGTTTGGGATAAAGTTAGGGGTAGATTTTATAGCAGTTTCCTTTGTAAGGAAGGCAGCAGATGTATTGCATGTAAAAAACATACTAGAAGCCTCTAGGGTAAATATCCCAGTAATAGCAAAGATAGAAAAACATGAGGCGGTAGAAAACATAGATGATATAGTTTTAGCCTCAGATGGAGTTATGGTAGCAAGAGGCGACTTAGGCGTAGAGATACCGCTAGAAGAGGTACCTATAGTGCAGAAAAGTATAATAGAAAAGTGTAATAGACTGGGTAAACCAGTAATTACCGCTACACAGATGCTGGACTCTATGATCAGAAACCCTAGACCTACAAGGGCTGAAGTCTCTGATGTAGCCAACGCAATATTTGATGGGACAGATGCTATTATGCTTTCTGGAGAAACTGCTGTAGGTGAATATCCAGTGGAGTCTGTCTTAACTATGTCTAGGATAGCTGAGTATACAGAATCTCAGCTCAGTTATAGCGACATGCTAAAGAAAAGATCAGAGTTTTCAACAAATTCTCCCACCGATGCTATAGGCTATGCTACATGTGAGATAGCCCAAAGGCTTGGGGCAAAAGCAATAATTACTTCTACTCAATCCGGATACACTGCTCGTATGGTAGCTAAGTACAGACCTGCTCAGCTTATCATTGCCGTTACTCCTGATGAGAGAGTCCAGAGAAGATTATTGATATTCTGGGGAGTTAATCCCTTAACAACAAGGATATACAAAACAACAGATGAAATGATAGAAGCTTCTGTTCAAGCTTCTTTGGAAGCCGGCTTTGTGAGAAAAGGAGATACTGTTATTCTTACTGGAGGTATTCCGGTAGGAATAGGGGGGACAACAAACTTTCTCAAGGTGCATCAGGTTTGAATAAGTTATGTAAGTTTATACTTTCAGCGTTTATAATTGTCTATTTTATAGTCCTAGCAAGGTCTACTATAATTGTTTTATATCATATAAATGAAAGCAGGATCAAAATTTCACAGCTTAGAGAACAACTGAATAGATTGAGAGAGGAGAATAAAAGCCTGGAAAAAGAAGTATATAGACTTAAATATGATGATAAATATATAGAAATTCTAATAAGAGAGGAGTTAGGATGGACAAAACCTGGAGAGATCCTATGTATTCCAACACAAAATCGGTAGAAAATCAACAAATTGTAGAAGGAAAGGTTAAGAAGATTACTAAGTTTGGAGCATATTTGACTCTCAATGATGGTAGGGAAGCATTTCTACATATATCAGAAATTGATACCTCCTATGTAAAAGAGGTAACTGATTATCTCCATGAGGGAGATAAGGTAAAAGCGGTAATAATAGGGTACAATAAGAAGGGTGATTTAGAAGTCTCTGTAAAAAGACTCAAGTCTCTAGAGGAATTTGAATTTAAATTATCTCATTTCCTCAAAGAGAGTAATGAAAGACTAGGAGATCTAAAAAAGAGTTTGGAAGAAAAGTGGAAAGGTAAACAGAAAAAGTGGTAGTTTAGAATAAACTAGCTAGACATTATAGATTTTATCTGCAAAAATCTAATAAGGTCAGTCTTACTTATAATTCCTACAAGTTTGTCTTCATCTAAGACTAAAAGTCTCCCTACTGAACCTTTATTTATCTTTAGAAAGGCGTCAAATGCGGATTCTTCGGGAGTTATAGTAAGATCAGAAGATATCGGAGTCATTATCTCCCTTACAGTATGATTCTTCCACTCTTCTCGAGGTATCTTTCTTACATCGTTAAGAGAGACTATCCCAAGGATAGTCTCTCCCCACATAACGGGAAAGGCAACATATCTATAAACAAGGAAATAGTTTAAAACAAGTTCTTCAACAGTAATATTAGGAGGGACAGATTGAATCTCTCTACTCATAAGGTCCTTCACCTTAGCATCTGTGAAAGCCTCTCTTATATCCACCTCTTTTTCTCCAGACATAGCTCCTTGGTTCAAGAACCAACCAATAAATATAAACCAGAGACCGGTTATAAACTGACCAAAGAGGAGGATATAGAAACCTAAGAACATTATCATTGTAGCAAATGTCATTCCAATACTTGCAGATATCCTAGTAGCTCTTCTAAAATTCTTAAGACTCATCCAAAGTATAGCTCTTAGAACCCTACCTCCATCTAGGGGGAAGGCAGGGACTAAATTAAATCCAGCTAAAATTAGGTTCACACGGTAAAGATATACAATTGCTCCTCCTATAGGAGAGGAAGGATTAAAGGGAAGTTTAGAAAACAAAAAGAAGATAAACGCTAAAAGGGCGCTAGTAACAGGACCAGCAATGGATATGAGTAGCTCATCTTTAGCCGATTTAGGTTCTCCTTCTATCTCTGCTATGCCCCCAAACATAAAAAGAGTAATACGTTTTATTTTTAGTCCTAACTTTATCGCAGTATAAGAGTGCATAATTTCATGCATGGTAACACAAACAAAAAAGATAAAGGATGCTATAGCGCCAATAAGCCAGTTTATAAAAGGAGAGGTATATAGGGTATAGTTGGTAAGATAACTGGTAGCTAATGTATTAGTTATAAGCCCAAAGACTATCACCCAAGTATAGTGAATCTCTATAGGAATCCCTAGGATTTTGCCTATCCTTAAACTCCCCACCATAAAAGAAAAAATCAACTCCTTTCTAAAATTTAGTCTCTCAAATCTATAATACCACTATAGTAACTCAAAAATCTATATGATTATGGCTAAAAAAATATAAGGGGATAAGGGCTCTTCCTTACCCCCTTATAAATCTCACTTAGAACTAACTTTAAAGACAAATCGACCTGATCCAACAGAGAAACTTATATAGTCTTTCTCTTCCCTAGCGGTATATATCCCTTCAATCTTCTCTACCAGCGCCCCATCAGACCAAAGCTTTCTTCTACCTTCTTCAATTACCGTATCCTTATAAAGCTTAGGTATCCTAATCTCACCCTCTATATTAGTTGGTATACTAATTATGAAACACACTGAATCCTCAAGTTTTTCCCAATCTACTTCTATATAGCCCTTAGGGGTTCTAGTCCCAGCCTTCACATATTTTAAATCTCCTATTACACTTGGTGCTATGATAACTTTATCCCAGCCAGGGGCTACACATTTTATACCTCCAAGCGCTTTATAGAACCAAGAGTCTACTGTACCAAACATTATGTGATTATGAGAGTTCATACCACTAGAAGTTAATTTCTCCCATCTCTCCCATACAGTAGTGGCGCCTTCCTTTATCATATATCCCCAACTAGGATAACTCTCTTGAGTAGCTATCTTATAAGCTATATCAACATATCCATTTTCGGTAAGGACATCAAATATATATCTAGTGCCAACTATTCCCGTATCTAGATGATAGTCATGACTATTCACTATATCATCTATAAGACTCTTTAATACAACTTCTTTCTTATCTTCCGGAACTATATCTAGATATAACGGGAGAGTATTTATCGTTTGGCTTGTAAGAAACGTAAATGAAAGATTCTGTTCTATAAATCGCTTCATCCTTTCTCTCTGGTCTGGAGGCATACTGGACAGTATAGCTTCTAAGACTTTAGAAGCAACTTCTTCCGGAATGTCAGGTCTGATAGATACAGCATAGAATCTATCCTTTAGATATCTTTTATTAAAGGCACTCTTTATATCCTCTGCCAATTTAGAATACTTACTATAGTCTTCCTCTTTTCCTAAGACCTTTGCTATTTTAGCTAGAGTGAGGGTGTCATTATAGTAACACCAAGTAGATACCAATTCACCGGAAAAGTCTTTAGGTCTTATAGAACCTGGAGGACACCAATCGCCATACTTAGAAAATCTTAGTATGTTATCCGGAGCTAAACTAGATAAAAATTCTACATATTTCTTTAGTCCTTCGTAATGCTCTCTTAGGACTTCTACATCTCCATAGTATTGGAAGAGATACCAAGCTATTGTCATATAAGCGGTTCCCCAAGCTGGATCTGCCGGATAAAGACTCCAATAAGGGGGGACAACATCAGAAACACTTCCATCTTCTTTTTGAGCCAGTTTTATATCATCTAAGTACTTCAAGTAGAATGCTGCCATATCAAAATTATAGATAGCCTCCTCTACAGTAAGCTGAGCATCTCCCGTCCAACCCATTCTCTCGTCTCTCTGTGGGCAATCTGTAGGAACACTCATAAGATTACTAAGCTGTCCCCATAAGACATTTCTATGAATTTTATTTATCAATTCATTAGAGCAGATAAACTCACCTACCGGCTCTACCGACGAATGCACTACCCGTCCTTCGAGATTATCTAAAGTCGGAACCCCAGGGAAACCAGTAATTTCGACATATCGGAATCCATGATAAGTAAATCTAGGTTCATATATCTCTATCCCTTCTCCCTTAGTTATATAAACATCAGTCGCAGAGGCTCCTCTATTTGGTAATACATTTATATTACCCGTTTCATCTATAAGCTCAGCAAATCGAAGTCTTATTTCGATTCCCTCAGGACCCTTTACATATAGTCTTGCCCAACCAGTAAAATTCTGGCCAAAATCATAAACATACACCCCTGGCTTTGGATTTATTATTCTTTCGGGCTTCAAGGTCTTGATAACCTTAATTGGGGGCATAAGTTCAGACACCAACTTACCTCCAGGAGGCTCTACCAATTTTACCTGTTCCCAGCCACTGTCGTCAAATTCTGGTAAGTTCCAACCGGAAATTTCTCTTCTAGCATCGTATACTTCACCATAGTATATCCCGTTGGCAAGTATAGGTCCATAACTAGTTTTCCATGTCTCGTCACTAGTTATAATTTCACTACTTCCATCTGCATATTCCACTTCAAGTTGTAAGATCAGCTTAGGGAAATCATATCCATAATCCATAACGTATCTTCCGTTCCCCAAAATAACACCAATTGCATTCTTCCCCTCTTTCAAGATGCTCGTTACATCATAGGTAGAGTATAATACCTTTTTCTTATAGTCTGTCTGTCCAGGGTCTAAGACCTTATCCCCAATACGACAGCCATTAATATAAAGTTCATACAGACCTAGCCCAGATATATACGTCCTAGCTCTTTTTATCTGACCTTTAAGGAAGAAATCTTTTCTAAATAGAGCAGAATGTGGTATTGTATACGACCTAGCAAACGGAATGTCCTTTGCCTCAATAGAGAGATGCTCATACTCTTTTCTACCTATCCACTTAGCCTTCCAGTCAGACTCTTCTATAAGTCCCATTTCAAATATAGCTACTTCACTAAATGGGCTAACACGGTCTTTACTATCCCACCATCTAACCTTCCAGTAATACCTCTTCTTACTCTCTAAAGGGGCACCATCGTATAGAATTAACTGAGAGTTAGACAAAACCTTTCCACTATCCCAGATATCTCCAATGTTATCATTTAATTTTTCCAGAGAGCTAGATACAATTACTTGATATGCAGATTGTTTCTCTCCGCGATCAGAATGGGACAGAAACCATGATAATCTAGGATTCTTCTTATCAACCCCTAATGGATTTATACAGTACTCACATCTTAAATTACTTGGTGCTAAAGGACCTATCTGTTTCATTTTTACCTCCTCATAATTCATTATTTATTAAATTTTACGCCCAATTAACCTTTCTTGACAAGTAGGGATATAAAAAAAGGAGCTCCTATTAATGAGGTTACTATACCAACAGGGATCTCACTAGGAGAAAGAGCAACTCTAGCTATAAGATCTGAAAATGTTAATAGGACAGCCCCTCCAAATAAACTAGCAGGAAATAAAATCTTATTGTCTGGACCTATTAGAAGTCTAAGTATATGTGGTACAACTAATCCTACAAAGCCTATAATCCCACTAACAGACACAGCACTAGCAGTTAATAATGCGGTAAAAATTATAATGGTTCTTCTTACCTGCGCTACATTAACCCCTAGGGTCTGAGCCTGCTCGTCTCCAAGAAGGAGTATATTTAAGTCCCTAGTAAATAAAAATAGTATTATAGTAGAAATAACAAAATATGGAAGTATAATCCTTACATGCTCCCACCCTCTTCCCGAAAATCCCCCCATAAGCCAGTATATAGACTCATGAAGGGACGTATCACTTAACAGTAATAGAAAAGACATTACGCTAGATAAGAAAGAATTTATAGCAAGACCAGATAGAAGAAGATTCAACATCTGATTGTGCCTCCCTCTAGAAGAGATAGCGTATACAAGAAAGACTGTAGAAACTCCGCCTATAAAGGCAAATGCAGGAATAGAACTTATTCCTAATACATAAAATCGTAGCTTGAAAGCTATTGCTAATACCGCTCCTAAAGCTGAGCCTGAAGATATACCAATAATATATGCATCAGCCATAGGGTTTATAAATAAGGATTGAAAAACGGTACCAGCTCCCCCCAAAGATGCCCCTACCAATAAAGATAATATAACCCTAGGTAGTCTTATCTGCATAATAATGGTACCAAATTTTGATGTATCTTTATGATAGAAAAGGTTTCCTATAATGTCAGAAAAAGATATCTTTACAGTCCCTATAGACACAGATAACAAAAAAGTTAGAAAAGTTGCTAAAAAAAGAGCAGAAAAGATTAAAACTTGTCCCTTACCCATCTTCTCGAATCAATTTACTCAGAAACTCCTTAGCCCTTAAGATATCTCTTATCTGATGTTCTCCAGAAATTTCTCTTTCTATAGTTAACGCTCCATTATAACCACACTTCTTTAACTTAGAAATAAATAAGGGATAATTGACTCGACCTTCTCCCAAAGGCTTTTCTATCCCCAAAGACCTACCTCCTGTGGGGTATTCTCCATCTTTGGCATGAACCCCTCTTACAAATCTGCCAATTATATCTAGAGCATCTACAGGATTTGCCTTCCCGTACATAAGGAGATTTGCAGGATCTAGATTTATTCCAACATTATCCATCCCTATGTCTTCTATAGTCCTAAGCAGTGTAGTTGGTGTCTCTTGTCCTGTTTCAAAACAAAAATATTGGCCATTATATTTACAATATATTACTATTTCCCTAAGTACTGATATAAGACCAGGGTAGAGTGAATCGTTTGGATTTTCAGGTATAAAACCTACATGAGTCACTATATTCTCTACACCTATTAACTTTGCAAAATCCGAACCTTTCCTAAGCGCCTCTAATCTGACATAGCGATATTCTAAAGGTACTAATCCAAGTGTTATAGGACCTTCTATAAAGTTCCAAACTCTAGGGCCCGGCCAACCAACCCATAGATGAGTTATTTCTACTCCCCACTTTTCAGCAGATTCTTTAAGGGTCTGAGCATTTTCTCTAGTAAATAGTTCCGGATCCCAACATACAACCTGACAAGTAGGTAGATCAAAATCCTTAACCTTCTTTATAGCCGCATCTATACCCTCTGTTAGAGATACTACTACTCCCAATTTCATAGTACTAAGCCTCCTTTAAACTTTTATCATAGATCTTTCCCCTTTTTATCTTTTTACCCTCTACTATATAAAATATCCTTTCTGCTATATTAGTGGCATGGTCCCCTGCCCTTTCTAAATATCTAGCCACCTGAGTAAGATAGATAGCATTGGTAATAAGCCTAGGGGTTTCTAATATGTAACTTAAAAGCTCTCTAAAGACTTGATCATAAAGTGCATCTATTCTTACATCTGTCTCCCAGATGGAATCTAGATAAGAAACATCACAATTTTTTAGAGCTGATTCGCATTTAGATATCATATCTACAACGCTATCTGCCATAGCTGGTATGTCTATAAGAGGCTTTAGTGTTGGCTTATTAGCTAGAACCTTAGCTGCCTCAGCCACATGAGTAGCATAATCTCCAATACGTTCTATGTCAGTAATAATCTTCCAGATACCGCTAACTAATCTCACATCTTCGTCCCTATTAACTACCCTTAGGAATCTTATACATGCCTCTTCAATCTCTAATTCAAGATTATCTATAAGTTTGTCCTCCTTAATAACTTTCTCAGCGAGATCAAAATCTTTATTGGCTAGTGAATCTACACTCTCTCTTATGTTCTTTTTAGCCATAGATAACATTTCTAGAGTAAGATCTTTAAGAGAATCTAATTGAAGCCTTTCTTCCATAAGGTTTCCCCTCCTCGGCAAATCTTACCCTAGTAGTATATCAGAATGATATAATATAAGCAAGTTTAAAGTAAAATTATGTTATAATAAAACAAATTAAAAGATGATGGAGGGATTTTATATGGAGAAGCATATCAGAGTAATAATGGAGTCACCAATAGCTAAAGATAAAGGGAAGAAAAACTGTCAAGAGTGCCAAACTCCATGTAGATCTGCTTGTAAGACCAGTATGACAGTTGGTAACTTGGTATGTGAGGTAAAGAAGCCTTTAGGAAAATGGACTTGGTAAAAAGAGACTGGCACCTTTTTAATATTAAAGGAGAGTATTTCCTCTTTAACAGTCTTGGTTCTCTCTATCAACTAGATGAAGAGGGAGCTAAGGCTGTTAAGTCTCTATTTGATGGATTAAAAGACTCGTATGTCTCTGAAGAGACTTATAGAGAAATAGAAGAGATACTAAGTTCCTATAATCCTATAAAGATTCGAACCGATGAGAATCTAACCCTAAAATCTCTATGTATAAATGTCTCCCACTCATGTAATATGGCATGCGATTATTGTTTCACAAGACATAACCTTTCTTCTAATGAATCTTTTATGTCCCTAGAGATAGCATACAGAGCTATAGACCTTTTATTTGAGTCTTCAAGAGATGTAAGAAATATAGAGATAGATTTCTTTGGAGGAGAACCATTATTAAACTTAGATGTTATTAGAAAAACAAGTATATATGGAAGAGAGAAGGCAAAAGAACTTGGCAAACATCTTAGAATAACTCTTACTACAAATGGGCTCCTCTTGGATGAAAAGGTTTTAGACTTATTAGATGAATTAGAGATAAGTATAGTATTAAGTCTCGACGGTGGCAAAGAGGTTCACGATAAGTTTAGACATCTAGTAAATGGAAATGGCTCTTTTAATCATATATTACCAAATGCCATAGAATTAGCTAGGAGAAGACAAGACGGAGGATACTATATAAGGGGAACTTATACCGCAGAAACAATAAATTTTTCTAATAGCTTCAAAGAACTAGTCGACTTAGGCTTTAGGTATATATCTTTAGAGCCTGTGGTATCAAATGATTGCAAAATTTCGATAAAGAAGGAACATATACCTATACTAAGAATAGAATATGAGAAAGTGGCAGAAGAGTGTCTAAAAAATGATGTAAAATTTTTCCATTTTGAATTGCCATTCGAAGAAGGAGCATGTTTGCCTAGATTGGCTAGGGGATGCGGAGCGGGTGTTGAGTATATGGCAATAACTCCTAACGGTGATATATACCCCTGCCATCAGTTCGTTGGATATACTCAGTTTAGACTTGGAGAAATTAATAGAAAAGATATCGATAAAAGACTGAGGGGGAAATTTATACACCTGAACAACATAGATAGTAAACCTATATGCAAAGAGTGTTGGGCTAGGTATCTATGTGGAGGAGGTTGTTTAGCCAATAATTTTATTATAAACAAGGATATTGAAGAACCTTATAGAGTAGGTTGTGAGATACAAAAGTTAAGAATAGAATATGCCCTATGGTTAAGGGCAAAAAGGATGGAGGTAAAGGTATGAAAATAAAGGTCTTATTACTTACGATTGTAATTATCTTATCTTTCTGTAGCTTGGCAAATGCAGGAACCTTATCTAACTGGGGACCTACGGGTATCTCAGAAATACCCACTGCAGATGTATTAAGTTTTGGTGTAGGGATAGGTCCTAACATTGGTTTTTATGGAGAAGAGACTTTAACAAGGATACCTATAACTCTAGGGCTTGGAATTGGCTTAGAAATAGGTATAACTGGAGTCTCTCTTCCCTCAAAAACAGAAGTTACACCTATATTCCATGCTAAGTGGAATATCACAGAAGAAAAAACACTCTTACCAGGTATATCTATTGGTGGATTGTTTGATGTGAATAATGTATTAGGAGAGAACACATTCTATCTTGTGCTCTCAAAAGAAGTAGGTAATCTAAAGGGAAATATTGGCGCAGGAAGCGGAATATATAGGGGTATATTTGGAGCACTAGAATTCAAACTTACTGACAAAATAGATTTAATAGGTTTTTATAAATCTGAAAAAGTTGGTGTTGCTCTTAATATAAATATGCTATCATTCCTGAATGTAACAATAACTTATCATGAAGGATTTATAGGACAAATAGGGGCATCGATCTCACTGTAATATGGCGCAAATACTAGTTGTGGATGGTTTAGGAGGAGGACTAGGTTCTGAGATTATATCTAGGCTAAAAGAAATCCCTGATGTAGAAATCATTGCAGTAGGGACAAATTCTTTTGCTACTGGGAATATGCTAAAGGCTGGTGCAAATAGGGGTGCTAGTGGAGAAAATGCTATAAGAATCTGCTCTTTAGAGGCGGATATCATAGTTGGGCCTTGGGGAATAGTCATACCTAACAGTATGATGGGAGAGGTCACTACTGAAATAGCAGAAGCTATATCTACAAGTAAAGCGATCAAGGTATTAATACCTGTATCGCATCCTAGATTTGTACTGATTGAAGAATCTTCTCCTCCTCTAAATAGACTAATAAACCTAGCTATAGAAAAGATAAAGGAGATATTAGATGGAAGAACTAGTTCTTCTAAAAAGAGCTCCTAATAAGGCTGAGGCAGAAATAATTAAGAGCTATTTAGAGAGTAATGGAATCTATGTATTCTTAAAGTCGTCAACGGTTCCCTACGGTGACGGCCCAGTTATGGGAATGGGTGGACCAGTAGAAATCTGGGTTCCTGAGATCTCTATAGAAAGCGCAATAGAACTATTGGAAAAGAGAGAATCTTACAAGGGAGGTGGAATTGAAGATGATTCCACTAAGGGATAGTATACCTTCGAGGAAATTCCCTATAATTAATGTGCTACTCATAATAGCTAATTTTATAGCTTTTTTCTACGAACTTTCTCTCGGCAATAGATTGGAACGGTTTATATTTCAGTATGGGATAGTTCCAATGAGATTTATACAGGATATATCTAATTTAGGTTCTGTACCTATGATGGATATTATTCTTCCCTTCTTTACCGCTATATTTTTACATGGTGGCTGGTACCATATCCTTAGCAATATGCTTTACCTATGGATCTTTGGTGATAACGTAGAAGACAGAATGGGTCATTTCATGTATCTAATCTTTTATCTCTTCTGTGGTTTCACTTCTAGCCTTGCACATATTATAACAAATCTATCATCTCCTATCCCTACGATAGGCGCTAGTGGCGCGATCTCTGGGGTACTAGGGGCTTATTTTATAATATTCCCTGAGTCTAGAATCATGACCCTATTGCCATTTGGCTTCTTCCTGCACATAGCAGCTATACCTGCATTCTTATTTTTAGGTTTTTGGTTTATCTCTCAGACTTTAAATGGTATTGCTAGTCTAGCGATAAGGACATACATAACTACAGGTGGAGTTGCCTGGTGGGCACATATAGGAGGATTTGTAACTGGTCTTTTAATAGGTATAAAATATAGACGACGCTATAGGCCATATTATTATGGATGGTAAAAGGAGGATAAGATGGGAGAACATATAAAAAGGGCATTATTGTTAGCATTTATATGCGCTCTTTCTGCAGGTACCTTAGGTTACTTCTATCAACTTACAACTCCAATTATAAATGAACAGCAGGTAAAGGCACAGATCTCTCTACGACAAGAGGTATTGCCACAGGCACTAGAATTTAAAGAGGTTATTGTAAATGGTAATCAAGTATATTTAGGCTTGAGTAACGGAAATATAGTGGGGGGAACAGCAAAAATTACAGTAAGGGGGTATGGAGGGGATATCGAGCTAATGATTGGCTTAGATATTAATAG
>JBMFMV010000053.1:0-13892 GCA_049970495.1 bacterium | reverse complement strand
ATACGTAATAGGTGTTGCAGGAGGGAAAAATAAGATAAGGGCTATATTAGGTGCCCTTAGGATGGGAGTATTAAATGGTTTAGTTACAGACGAACAAACGGCAAGAGAGTTATTGAATTTAGGAGGTTGATAATGAAATATTCTGACAGATTAACAAAAGAGGATAAACTTGAAATGCTCTATAAGATGATGCTTATAAGGGGGTTTGAAGAAAAGGTCGAGGAACTGTTTTCTCTAAATCTTATACATGGGAGTACACATCTATACATAGGACAAGAGGCTACCGCTGTAGGGGCCTGCAAAGCCATAAACAAAGATGATTACATAACAAGTACACATCGTGGACATGGACACTGTATAGCCAAAGGCGGAGACGTAAAATATATGATGGCAGAGCTACTCGGTAGAAAGACTGGCTATTGTAAAGGTAAGGGAGGTTCCATGCATATAGCAGATATGAACATTGGTATCTTAGGAGCAAATGGTGTAGTAGGTGGAGGAATTCCAATAGCCACAGGGGCAGGACTCTCAATAAAGATGAGAGGAACAAAACAGGTAGTGATATGCTTCTTCGGGGATGGAGCGGTTAATCAGGGTTCATTCCATGAATCTCTTAACTTAGCCTCTATATGGAACCTACCAGTGATCTATATAATAGAGAATAATCTGTATGGAATGTCTATGGCGGTAAATAAGGCGGTAAAGATAGAGAGGCTTGCAGATAGAGCAAAGGCCTATGGTATTCCAGGAATAGTTATGGATGGAAATGATGTAATAGCCGTCTACGATACTGTAAGTGAAGCGGTAGAGAAAGCAAGGACTGGTGAAGGTCCAATTCTTATAGAGTCTCTTACTTACAGATGGAGAGGACATTCTCGTAGTGATGCTAGGGCTTATAGGACAAGAGAGGAAGAGGCTGAGTGGAGAGAAAAATGTCCAATAAAGAGATTTAAAGAGAGACTTATAGCTGAAGGTCTACTCACCGAGGAAGGATTTAAAGAGTTGCAGAAAAAGGTCGATGATGATCTTAATAATGCAGTAGAGTTTGCCAAAGCAAGCCCCTTCCCAGATCCAGAAGACTTACTTAGTGATGTTTACGCATAAAAGAGGTGATAAAGATGAGAGAAATTACATTTGCAGAAGCAATAAGAGAAGCCATGAGCGAAGAGATGAGGAAAGACCCAACTGTATTTATTATGGGTGAAGATATAGGGATATACGGTGGCGCATTTGGTGTAACAAGAGGGATGCTTGCTGAGTTTGGACCAGAGAGGGTAAAGGACACTCCAATCTCAGAGGTTGCCATAGTAGGTGCAGCGACTGGAGCTGCTATTACGGGAATGAGGCCAATAGCAGAACTCATGTATGTGGATTTTGCAACAATTGGGATGGACCAACTTGTAAATCAGGCAGCAAAGATCAGATATATGTTTGGAGGGAAGGCAAAAGTCCCCATGGTCTTAAGAGCCCCTTGTGGAGCAGGAAGAGGAAACGCTGCCCAGCATAGTCAGTGTTTAGAGGCATTCTTCGTTCATGTACCTGGATTAAAGGTTGTAATGCCTTCAACCCCATATGACGCAAAGGGTTTATTAAAGTCGAGTATAAGAGACGATAATCCAGTTGTATTTTTAGAACATAAGATGCTCTATAACTTTAAAGGACCCGTCCCTGAAGAGGAATATACTATACCTTTGGGTGTTGCAGACATAAAGAGAGAAGGAAAGGATGTAACAGTAATAGCAACAGCTATGATGGTCCATAAAGCACTAAATGCAGCAAAAGAATTAGAGAAAGAGGGGATAAGCGTAGAGGTTGTTGACCCTAGAACACTAAAACCTTTGGATGTTGATACACTAGTAAAGTCAGTAAAAAAGACAAAGCACGTAATAGTAGTGCATGAGGCGGTAAAGACAAACGGTTTTGGTGCAGAGATAGTAGCAGTATTGGTAGAAAATGCATTTGACTATTTAGATGCACCTATCCTTAGAGTTACAGCACCAGATACACCTGTTCCATACTCTAGACCACTTGAGGATGAATTCATTCCTCAGGAGAAGGAAATTATCTCTGCCATAAAAGAGATACTCTAGGAGGTCTTTATGAGTAAAGAATTTGTTATGCCTAAACTTGGAATGACTATGGAAGAGGGGACTATAACCAAGTGGTTAAAGAAAGAAGGGGATAAAGTAGAAAAGGGGGAACCCATCGTTGAAGTAATGACAGATAAAGTCAATATGGAAGTAGAGTCCCCTTATGATGGAATCCTTTTGAAGATAGTAGCCAAAGAGGGAGACGTTGTCCCAATTCTGCAGCCCATAGCTATTATAGGAGAAGAGGGGGAAGAGTTAAAAATCGAAGAACCTAGGGCGAAAGAAAAAAGAGAGGAACCTAAGGTTGAGGAAGCTTTTATTAAAGCATCTCCCGCAGCAAAGAGACTAGCTAAAGAGGCAGGTGTAGATTTATCCCTTATTAAGGGGACTGGACCAGATGGTAGGATTGTAGAAAAGGACGTACTGTCATATATAGAGACACATAAGAAATTAGAAGTAGTACCTACAGTTACTCCAGAGCCAACCGTACAAGTTGCTCAGCCAACATATAAAGAGGAACCTATATCTTCTATAAGAAGAGAAATCGCAAGTAGACTCTTTAAGAGTTATAGAGAAGCCGTCCATATCACCTTAGAATTTAATGCAGACGTAACAAGTGTGGTCGAGATTAGAGAAAAACTTAAAGAGAAAGCTTCTGCTAAAAATCTACCAGTTCCAACATTCAACGACATCTTTATAAGGCTTGTATCACTTGTTCTAAAAGATTATCCAAATTTGAATGCCTATTTTGATGGAGAAAAGCTTACAGTATTTAATACGGTAAATATGGGAGTAGCGGTAGCTGTGAAAGAAGGACTTCTTGTTCCTGTTATTAGAGAAGCAGAGGAAAAAGACATCTTTGAGATAGCCAAGATAACAAGTGATCTAATAAGTAGGACAAGAGATGGGAAAGTTCTACCTGACGAATTGTCTGGAGGGACCTTTACCATTACAAACCTTGGTATGTTTGGGATAGACTTCTTTACCCCGATAATAAATCCTCCACAGGTGGCTATACTTGGAATTGGAAGGATTAGAGAAGCGATCAAACCTGGCAACATAGTAGTAAACGAGGTTACATTAAGCCTATCTGTAGACCACCGCGTAGTAGACGGTGCACCAGCTGCAATGTTCCTAAGAGACTTAGGTGAAGCCTTAAAAGATCCAGTCTTATATATCTTCTAAAGGATAATAGGGGACGGTTAGGCCGTCCTCTAACGAAATTATGGAGGCAAAGGTATGAATAGAGTTAAAGGTCCTATAGTCCCTATGCTTACTCCTTTTAGTGAAAATGGCTGCATTGATAGAGAAACACTGGAAAATTTTACTGATTGGCTTATTGAACATGGTGTATCTGCCCTATTTCCTATAGGAGGAAGCGGTGAAAGGGTGGCATTAACTAAGGAAGAGAAAAAATTAATAATGCAAATAGTTATAGAGCGAGCTAAAAAAAGAGTTCCTGTATGGCCTGGAACTGGAGGAAATAATATTAAGGAGACGATAGAACTATCTCAATATGCAGAGAGCCTCGGAGCAGATGCAGTGGTGGTAGTAATACCAAGGGATGTAGAACCAACGGAAGATGCAATATTCGATTACTATAAAGAAATAGACGAAAATATAGATATCCCAGTCTATCTATATGAACCAGGAGGTTATGAGCCATACTCAATAACACCTGGTCTTTTCAAAAGACTCTCAGGATTAAGACATATAGTAGGGATTAAAGACTCATCTAGTAATATGAGTAAGATAACTAGGATGGTTATGGAGACAGAGGGGACTAATCTTGAAGTGATTCAGGGGAACGAAGTCTTATATTTGGTATCTCTACCCCTAGGTATCATAAGTGTTATAGGTGGCGGATGTAATATATATCCATGGTTATTCGATGACCTTTTAAGAAACTATGAAAATGGAGATATAGCCTCTGCAAGAAAAATTCAGTGGAAAATAATAAGAGGGTGGGATATTTTAGCCAAAAGCTGGCCACTTACCGGAAAGATTTTCCTCTCTATAATGGGAATCCCGTTCAAACCCATATGTAGAGTTCAGACTAAAAAACTTTCAGACGAGGACATTGAAAAACTAAAAGATCTTCAGCACCTATGATCCCAATTTACACGGTAAAGATTTTTTGTTATAATATGTGCTAGATCTGATAAAGAGGTGGTAGAGTAATGAAGATTACAGACGTAAGGATTAGAAAGGTAGCCTCCCAAGATGGGAAGGTAAAAGCGTTTGCCTCTATAACTTTTGATAATGCTTTTGTAGTTCATGGGCTAAAGGTTATAGATGGGAAGAATGGATACTTCGTTGCTATGCCAAGAAGGGATGTGGGTAATGGAGAGTTTAAAGACGTAGCTCATCCGATTAATAATCAGATGAGAGAAAGTATCCAGAATGCTGTCCTAGAAGCGTTCAATAAGGCTCAATAGAAAATAATTGGGGCGTGGCCAAGCGGTAAGGCATGGGACTTTGGATCCCAGATTCGTAGGTTCGAATCCTACCGCCCCAGCCATATTATTTTTTATAAGGAGGTTTAACGTGATTGCCGGGGTAGTCCTTGCTGGTGGTATTGGGGTAAGGATGAAATCTTCTCTTCCTAAACTCTTTCATAATTTATTGGGAAAACCTATTATAAGTTATGTATTGGATAATCTTTCGAAGCTTAACTTAGCCAAGATTATCCTTGTAATTCCCCCAAGTCTAGAGGAAAAGTTCAAGGAGATAGGTGGGAAAGAAGTCACCTATGTGATACAGGAGAAGCCTCTTGGCACAGGAGACGCCTTAAGAGTAGCTATGCCAGAGTTAGAAAGTATAGACAAGGTACTGGTAGTAAATGGAGATGCTCCTTTAATCACAAGTGATATCTTGGAAGGGCTTCTAGAAGCTCATAAGGATGAGATATCTGCAGTTGTACTTACTACAATTTTAGATGATCCGATACACTACGGAAGAGTAGTAAAGGATAAAGATGGAAACATTGTTAAGATAGTAGAGGCTAAAGATGCAAGTTCAGAAGAAAAGGCGATAAAAGAGGTAAATAGTGGAGCATACTGTTTTTCAACAGAAGAACTCAGAGTGGCAATAGAAAGATTAGATAACAATAATGCACAAGGAGAATACTATATAACACAGCTAATTGAAATATTAAATAGTATGGGGAAAAGGATCATAGCCTACCAAACCGACCTAGGTTCTCTTGCACTTGGAATAAATTCTAGATTAGATTTAGCATTAGCAACAAAAAGGCTCTTAGAACAAAAGATAGAAGAACTTATGGATAAAGGAATTACAATTGTCTCTCCAGAAAATACTTATATAGAACCAGAGGTAAGAGTAGGACAAGATACAGTGATAGAGCCCTTCTCTGTTTTAAAGGGAAAAACTATAATAGGAGAAAAATGTACTATAGGTCCGTCTACATATCTATTAAACGCAGAGATAGGAAATGAATGTGAAATTTTCTACTCAGTAATAAAAAACTCCAAAATAGAATCTAATGTAAGAGTTGGGCCTTTTGCCCACATAAGAGATGAAGCACATATAAAGAGTCACTCAGTTATAGGAGACTTTGTAGAGGTAAAAAAGAGTGTTATAGGAAGCAATACTAAGGCGCTTCACCTTTCATATCTGGGGGATGCAGATATAGGGGAAAGAGTAAACATAGGAGCTGGTACTATAACTTGTAACTACGATGGTAAAACCAAACATAAGACTATTATAGAAGATGAAGCTTTTATTGGGTCTAACACTTGTTTAAGAGCGCCTATCAAAATAGGCAGAGGTGCTATCACTGGAGCAGGTTCGGTAGTATTAAAAGATGTAGAACCAGGAACTACAGTAGTAGGCGTACCTGCTCGTCCTATAGAAAGAAAGATAAAGGAGGAAGGAGGGAAAAGTGAGTAACAATATAAAGATCTTTACTGGTAATTCTAATATACCTCTTGCCGAAGAGATAGCAAAACATTTAGGGATGTCGCTTGGCCAAGGATATGCTACTACATTTAGTAACGGAGAGACTAGGGTAAATATAGAGGAGACAGTAAGAGGTTATGATGTCTATATAGTCCAATCTCTAAGCAATCCCGTGGACCATCACATAATGGAACTTCTCATTATGATGGATGCGATGAGAAGGGCTTCTGCCGGGAGAATTACTGCAGTTATACCCTATTTTGCATATGCTAGACAGGATAGAAAGACTAGGCCAAGAGAACCTATCTCAGCAAAACTATTGGCAAATCTTATAACGGTAGCAGGAGCCAATAGGGTTATTACTATGGACCTTCATGCTGGACAGATTCAAGGGTTCTTTGATATACCTGTAGACCCCCTCCAAGCAAGCCCAATACTTGCTGAATATGTAAAAAATAATCTAAACTTGGAAAACTCAGTTGTGGTCTCACCAGATGTAGGTGGAGTAGCAAGGGCTAGAGCATTTGCATCTAGGCTACATCTTCCCATAGCTATTATCGATAAGAGAAGACCTGCTCCAAACGAGTCAGAAGTTATGTATATAGTAGGTGATGTGAAAGGAAAGACCTGTATCGTGATAGACGATATGATAGATACAGGGGGGACTCTCATAAAGGGAGCGGATGCATTGTTAGAAGAGGGAGCAATAGAAGTATATGCCTGTGCCACACATCCAGTATTCTCTGGAAATGCTATAGAAAGTATAAAGGCGAGCCGTATAAAGAAGGTGATAGTAACCAATACTATAATGTTGGATAAAGAAAAACTTTGTGATAAAATAGAAGTACTCTCAGTAGCAAAATTATTTGCTGAGGCTATAGATAGAATCCACAACAATAGATCAGTAAGCGAACTATTTGTATAGGAGGAGATTATATGGAGCAGATAGAACTTACCGCGCTTATAAGGGATGTAAAAGGTAAAAAAGTAAAAAAATTAAGGGCTCAAGGTTTTATCCCTAGTATATTATATGGTAAGCATTTAGAAGAACCGATATGCCTTATGATACCTGAGAAAGATTTACTCAAAGTTCTAAGCTCTACTGAAGGAGGTAGAGGTGTACTCTTTACTTTAAACATACAGGATGGAGAGACAAGAAAAGAGTATGCAATACTTCAAGATATCCAATACCACCCATATAAACTAAATGTAATTCATGTAGATTGGCATGGTATAAGCTTAGAGGAAGAAATTGAAGCCACCGTCCCCATCGTGTTAAAAGGAGAAGCGGTAGGGACAAAAGCAGGAGGAATATTAGAGTTAGTACTAGAAGAGATAGATATCAGATGCTTACCAATGAATCTACCACCACACATAGAGGTAGATATAAGTAATCTTAATATAGGTGACAGTATACATGTACGGGACCTATTAGTACCCGAAGGGGTAACAGTTGTTACACCAGAGGATGAGGTTATTGTTACAGTAGTTGCTCCAGAGGCTGAAGAGGCACCAACAGAAGAGGCACAGCCCCAAGAGGGAGCTAAAGAGGAAAGTTAAGGTTAATAGACTTAAACAGGTGATGGGTAGTTATTACTCATCGCCTGTTATTTATTAATAATTCTATGATAAGACTTATAGTCGGTTTAGGAAATCCCGGTTTTAAATTTGCTCGTACCAGGCATAATGCTGGTTTTATATTCGTAGATTCTATCGTCTCAAGATGGGGAGAGTGGGTAGAAGAGACAGGCAAGGGGATTTTAGGGAAAATATCTATAGATGGAGATGAAGTCCTTATCTTAAAGCCCTTTACTTATATGAATAGAAGCGGAGAAGCGATTCCACCAATTATTGAGAGGTTTTCTATCTTATCAAAAGAAATCCTTGTAGTATATGATGATTTATGGATTCCGCTTGGAAGTATAAGGATTAGGATAAAAGGCTCTAGCGGAGGGCATAATGGAATGCAATCCATAATAGATTCTCTGGGAACCGAGGATATTCCTAGACTGAGAATAGGGATAGGGCCTCTACCGGAGGGGGCAAGTAGTGTAGACTTTGTACTTTCAGAATTTTCTGAGGAGGAACTAAAAACTTTAGAAGAAACTATAGAATTCACCCTCGAGGGATTACCAATAATAGTAAAAGATATAGAAAAGGCGATGAATAGATATAATAGAAGAATAAAGGAATGAATCCTATAGTATCTATCCTCTCAAAAGAGGGAATTTTTTCTAGGATAGAAGAGGTAGGGAAGAGTACCTCTTCATATGTAGGGATAAGTTCTTTTTCTCTAATTCCACTTCTAACAGGATACCTCTCAATAAATCTTAAAGTACCTATTGTGGTAGTTGTAGATGATGAAGACCTTGGAATAAAAATAGCAAATGACATAAAATCAATATTTGACATAGATACAACCTATTTACCTTATGACCCTATAGACAGAGAGAATAATTGGAGAAGGGCTAGCTTAGCTGGAGGATTTGTTAGGGGAGAATTCTCCGTTTTAGTTTCTACACCAGAAAGCATAAGAAATTTCCCTGCCATAGGACTTTCCTTAACAGTTACTAAGGAGAGTAATTGGGATTATATTATTGATAGACTTACCCATTTTGGGTATAAAAGGGTCTTTATGGTAGAAAGGCGCGGGGAGTTTTCTGTTAGGGGAGGAATAATAGATATCTACCCTGTAAATCTGAATCATCCTATAAGACTAGATTTTTTAGGTGATGAGATAAATAGTATTAGAAAATTCAATACTTTAACCCA
Source organism: bacterium (assembly GCA_049970495.1). Lineage (GTDB taxonomy): Bacteria > DUMJ01 > DUMJ01 > DUMJ01 > DUMJ01 > DUMJ01. The sequence goes on along the minus strand of JBMFMV010000053.1, from coordinate 5,109 downwards.
AAGGTCTACTGGGGAGATTGAACCACCCATAAACATTATCCCAGTAAATCCAGTAGAGGTTAAATCGGGAATAGAAGAATCAGTTTCTCCTGAGACACTATTCATAATATTCTCTTCCGGTTTTGATATACCATTAAGGAACTTAAAGATAAAAATAGGAGAAGATATAAAGGGAGAGGCCCCTCCTTCTTTTTCGGGAAATATTGACGAGATAAAAAGGTATATAGATTTACAGAGTAAGAGTGGTTATAAAATATATATCTATACTGTACAGGCTAAGAGATTACAGTCTCTTATAAGGACTTATAGAAATATAAATTTTTACAGGAAAAAACTATCAGGTGGGATTATAATACCTTCTTCTAAACTGATAATACTATCAGATAAAGAACTATTCAACTTTGAATTCGCTCCTGTATTTTCATCCCCTATAGAGGGTATAAGAGAGCTTCCATTTGAGATAGGAGATTATGTTGTACATCCATACCATGGAATTGGTAGATTTGTCGGCTTAGAAACACAACTTATAGAAAAAACCCCAAGAGAATTTATAGTTCTTGAATTTGCCGAAAAAGACAGATTACTGGTTCCTGTAGAACAGGCTGGCAGGCTTGATAAATATAGGAGTTTTGATGATACCCCTCCTCCTATACATAGATTAAAAAGTCCAGAATGGACAAGGATAAAGAACAAGATAGAGAGGGATGTAAAAGACGTTGCAAAAAAACTAATAGAGATAAATGCTAAGAGAGAAACTATGCCAGGTATATCGTTCAAACCATATCCAGAGATGGAAAAGTTATTAGAAGAAAGTTTCCCCTATGAGGAAACTCCAGACCAAAGAGAAATTATAGAAAGGGTAAAAAAGAGTATGGAAAGACCTAGGCCAATGGATTTTTTAGTATGTGGAGATCCTGGATATGGAAAGACCGAGGTAGCTATAAGGGCTGCATTTAGGGCAGTCTTAAATGGTAAACAAGTAGCAATCCTTGTCCCAACTACTATATTAGCACACCAACACTATGAGACCTTTAGAGAGAGATTTTCCACATTTCCAGTAAACATTGCTATGCTTTCAAGATTTACCCCTGCAAAAGATGTACGAAAGATCAAAGCAGGATTAGAGAATGGAAGCATAGATATAGTTATAGGTACGCACAAAATACTTGGGAAAGATATAAGGTTTAAAGACCTAGGGCTTCTTGTAATAGATGAGGAACATAAATTTGGAGTAGAACAAAAGGAGAGATTTAAGGAATTATTCCCTCTTATAGATGTACTTACATTGTCTGCTACACCTATCCCTAGGACATTATCTATGTCATTATATGGATTGAAAGAGATTGGTATAATAGAGACTCCGCCGGAAGGTAGAATACCAATAACCACCTATGTAGGGGAATACGACGAGAAGATAGTAAGATCTGCAATAGAGAGGGAATTAGCTAGGGACGGACAGATCTTCTACATACATCCAAAGATTAGTGGTGTAAAAGAACTTGAGTTTAAATTAAAAAATATGTTTCCAGAATTAAGTATAGATGTACTCTATGGGACTATGGACGAAGAGGAAGTAGAGGAAAAGTTTTGGAGATTCTATAGAGGCGAAAGAAGGTTACTTATATCAACGGCTATAATCGAAAGTGGAATAGATATTCCTAATGCTAATACACTTATCATAGAAGAAGGAGAAAAGTTTGGTTTAGCCCAACTTTATCAATTAAGGGGTAGAATAGGGAGGACGGGTAAAAGAGCCTATGCATATATATTTCACAGTAAAAAGCTCACCCCTGAAGGAGAAGAGAGGTTAAGGGCAATATACGAAAATAGTATCTTAGGGTCTGGTTTCAATATTGCTATGAGGGATTTGGAGATAAGAGGATTAGGGAATCTCTTGGGTAAAGAACAGCATGGACATATAATAGCAGTAGGATTTGATATGTATCTAAAGATGTTAGAAGATGCGGTAAGAGAACTTAGAGGAGAACCCGTAAAGTGGAGGTTAGAACCAACAGTTGTAGAAGTCTCTATCCCAGCTATTATCCCAGATTCATATATATCTCCACCGTATAAACTAGAGATCTACAGAAGACTATCTCTTGCATCTTCTCCAAAGGAGATAGAGGAGATAAAAGAAGAATTATTAGACAGATTTGGAAGGATCCCTAAAGAGGTAGAAAATCTCCTAAACATAACAGTAGTAAGGATTCTAGCAGAAAGGAGAAATATAAAGAAACTATCAATCACAGATGATAAGATATTAATAGTTCTTAGAGATACTAGTAATAACGGGAATACTATTAAAAATCTAGAAAGATTTGGTACTCTTAAAAGGATAAACGAGGAGAGTTGGACCATAAGATGGTGGGAAGAAAAGAATAGGAAGTTAATAAAGATAAAGGAGGCGCTTAGTCTTGGATAAAAAGACTCTAGGAGAGAAACTAGAAGAGCTACTTAGGATAGGTAAAATATTAAGAGAGAAATGCCCTTGGGATGCGGAGCAAAATTTTGACTCTCTTAAATATACTTTAAGAGAGGAAGCCTATGAAGTAATAGATGCGATAGAAGGGGAAAATTATATACATCTAAAAGAAGAATTGGGAGACCTATTGTTCAATATATTCTTTATAACTATAGTAGCTGAGCAGGAGGGTCTTTTCGTACTTGAAGATGTGGTAGATAAGATAATAGAGAAACTGATAAATAGACATCCCCATGTATTTGGTGATATAAAAGTAAAAAGCTCAGATGAGGCTTTAGCAAATTGGGAAAAGATAAAAAGAGAGGAAAATAAGGGAACTATGGAGGTGCCACTGAGTTTACCCGCCCTTGTCTTGGCAAATAAGGTGCAAGAGAAAGCCAGAAGAGTAGGTTTTGATTGGGAAGATTATAGAGGTCCTAGAGAAAAGATTGAAGAAGAGCTAAGGGAATTAGATAATGCGATAACTACCGGTGGAAATGTTAAAGAGGAAATAGGAGACCTTCTATTCTCTGTGGTAAATACTGCTAGACTATTAGGGGTAGATTCAGAGTCTGCACTTAGAGATACGGTGAGAAAATTCATAAGCAGATTTAATCAGATGGAAGAATTGGCTAAAAGGAGAAATATATCTCTTGAAAAACTCTCATTAAGTGAGATGGATAAACTTTGGGAAGAGATAAAGGAAGGTGAGTAAAGATTTTAGATATAGCTATAAAGGAAGGGACAGTAATTGACGGAACTGGCAAGACTAGATACTCCTGTGATATAGGGATAAAAGGAGATAGGATAGTAAAAATAGGCAAGATAGAGGAGTCTGCCGCAGTAAATATATCTGCCAAGAATTTAATAGTAGCTCCTGGATTTATAGACATACACTCCCATTCTGATCTTTCAGTAAAAGAGTTTCCAGATATGGAAAATATATTAAGGCAAGGGGTAACTACACAAGTAGTTGGGAACTGTGGAATAAATGCGGGTATGTTAGAGGGCAGTCTTAGAAGATTTATAGAAGAGCTAAAGGTTAAAGGAATTGGAACAAATCTTGTATTTCTAGCAGGTCATGGAGTAATAAGGAGTAAGGTCATGGGAAATGAGAAGAGAGAACCAACAGAGGAAGAGATGAACAGAATGAAGTTTCTCTTAGAATCTGCTATTGAGGAGGGAGCAAAAGGCTTTTCTACTGGCCTAGAGTATGAGCCAGGTATATTCTCTTCTACTAAGGAGTTAATAGAACTAGCAAAAGTCGTAAATAAGAAGGGAGGAATATATGCTTCACACCTTAGGAGTGAAGGGGACTTTCTAGAATCAGCGATGGAAGAAGCGATAAAGATAGGAGAATCAACGGGAATTCCTGTCCAAATATCACATATAAAGACGGAAAAGAAGAGAAATTGGGGAAAATCTGAAAAGGTAATCGAAATGATAGAATCTGCTAGGTCTAGAGGAATCGATATATCTTATGATGTATATCCATATACTGCCTATATGACAAGGCTGAATATTGCTATTATGCCCTTTAGCCTTTCTTACAAGGACCTATCTAATCCTCAAAAGTATAGAGAGGCCTTAGAAGAGTTGAAAAACAACCATATAGACTGGGACCTTATATATATCCCTAAGTACAGTAAAGATGGTCAGATAAATGGTAATAATATTCTAGAGTTGGCAAGAGCAAGAAGCTTATCTCCAGAAGAATTTACCCTAGAGCTACTAAAGAAAAATGAGCCAATAAGAGTTATAAGTTTTCAGATGAATGAGGATGATATAAGAACATTCTTAAGATATAAACACTCATTTATAGGCTCTGATGGATCTAGTTATAGAAAAAGAAGCGAGGAAGATAAGACTCATCCACGTTCATTCGGAACATTTCCTAGGATCTTAGGCAGATATGTTAGAGAACTTAAAGTCTTATCATTAGAAGAGGCAGTATCAAAGATGACATATCTCCCTGCTAAGAAAATCGGACTTACAGATAGGGGGATAATAAAGGAAGGAGCCTATGCAGATATTGTTATCTTTGATCCTGAAAGGATTGTTGATAAGGCAGACTACGATGATCCATTCAGATATCCGGTAGGAATAGAATATGTAATCCTCAATGGTAGTATTGTTATAGAAAAAGATGCTTATACCAATAAAAGAAAGGGTATTATAATAATATAGGAAAAATCTTTAATCTATCTTAAACATAAATTAATCCAATCTTAAACCTTTATTAAATATCGTTTAATACTCTTCCTGTAGGATTTAAGTGGAGGTGATAGAAATGAAAAGGATAAGGAATATAAAATCCCTACAGGAAGAGTATGGCGGCTTAGGTTATCTAAAGACAAGGGATATAGGGATTCATCCTATAGAAGTTGACAAGATTATTGGATCTGTTGGAAGATCCCAAGACTTAGATGCAAACTTCAGATTTAAGTGGAAAAGACCTACAGAGAGATACCTAAATATAAAAAAGATTATGGAAAATGGCGAAACTATCCCTCCTATAGAGGTCTACAAGATAAGAGATGAGTACTATGTATTGGATGGACACCATAGAGTTGCTGCAGCTAAAGAACTAAAACAGAAATTTATAGATGCTCATGTTATACAGGCTTATCCTCTTAGACCAAAAAGAG
>JBMFMV010000052.1:663-14446 GCA_049970495.1 bacterium | reverse complement strand
GGAGTAGACCTACCTAGAAATAAGAGGATAGAAGTGGCTCTCACATATATCTATGGTATTGGTTTTCCCACTAGTAAAAAGATTTTACAGGAAGCGGGAATTAACCCTGACAAGAAGGCTAATGACCTTACTGAAGAGGAGATAGCAAAGCTTAGAGAGATTATTGAAAATAACTATAAGGTTGAAGGGGACCTTAGAAGAGAGGTAGCACAGAACATAAGGAGACTTATAGATCTTGGTACATATAGAGGTCTTAGACATAGGTATGGATTACCAGTAAGAGGTCAAAGGACTAGAACAAATGCTAGGACAAGAAAGGGACCGCGTAAGACAGTAGGAGCTCGTAGTAAGAAGTAGGATAGGAGGTACTATGGCGAAAAGGAGAACTCGTAGAAGAGAGAAAAAAGGTGTAGTAAAGGGAATAGCACATATACATTCTACATTTAACAATACTATAGTTACAATTACAGATCCTAATGGTGCTGTTATAAGTTGGGCTAGTGCGGGTACCTGTGGTTTTAAAGGGACTAAAAAGGGGACCCCATTTGCTGCTCAGCTAGCAGCTGAATCTGCAGCCAAGAAGGCTATAGACCAGGGCATGAGACAGGTAGATGTGTATGTCAAAGGACCTGGACCTGGAAGAGAAGCTGCTATAAGGTCTCTTCAAGCTGCAGGTTTAGATATAACTCTAATAAAAGATGTTACACCTATACCCCACAATGGATGCCGTCCACCTAAACGGAGGAGAGTATAATGGCTAGATATACAGGACCAAAATGCAGATTATGTAGAAGAGAAGGGGTAAAATTATATTTAAAGGGGGAGAAATGTCAGACAGTTAAGTGCATACTGGAGAAACGTAAGACTGCTCCAGGACAGCACGGTACAGTAAGGGCTAAATTTTCCGAATATAGATTGAGGTTAAGAGAAAAACAAAAGGCTCGTCGTATATATGGTATCTCAGAGACACAATTTAGGAACTACTTTGAACTTGCATCGAAGAGGAAAGGAGTCACAGGAGAGACTCTACTTCAATTATTAGAGAGACGTCTAGATAATGTAGTATATAGATTGGGTTTTGCCAGCTCTAGAGCACAGGCTAGACAACTTGTAGCCCATGGGCATGTACTTGTTAACGGAGAAAAATTAGACATACCTTCTTACTTAGTAAATCCTGGAGATAGGATAACTCTTAAAGAAAAGACTCTCTCTGGCTCTTTAGGAGAGACAATTAGAGAGAGAATAAATGAAATTAAAGTTCCAAGTTGGTTAGAAATTAATCCTGATAGAGTAGAGGGTATAGTGAGAAACCTACCTAGCAGACAAGAGATAGATATACCTGTTAATGAACAGCTAATAGTAGAGTTCTACTCTAGATAGGGGGGACACTAATGTTTCATGTTGAATGGTTAAAGCATGAGAAGACGTATGGAAAGTTATATATTGAGCCTTTAGAAAGGGGTTATGGACACACTATTGGTAATTCGTTAAGAAGGGTCCTTCTTTCTTCTATAGAGGGCTGTGCTCCTATAGGGGTTAGGATAAATGGAGTATTACACGAATTCTCCACTATACCGGGAGTTAAAGAAGATGTAGTAGATATAATACTCAATCTGAAGGGGTTAGTCATAAAGCTCTATAACACTGAACTTAAGACGATCTCTTTAGAAAAAAGAGGTCCTAGGGTAGTTACTGCTGGAGACTTTATACCAGACAGTGATGTAGAGATTATAAACCCTGACCTTTATATAGCTACATTAGATAATGAGGACTCAGTGCTTAGAATGGATCTGGCAATTCAGAAAGGAAAAGGGTATGTAACTGCAGAGAAACTCAAAGGTACCTTTACATCCGTAGGATATATACCTATGGATGCATTCTTTAGTCCAGTAAGACAGGTAAGTTATAAAGTAGAAAATACAAGAGTTGGACAGGTTACAGATTTTGAAAGGGTAGTATTAGAAATATGGACAAATGGAGCGGTAACTCCTGGAGAAGCATTATTTCAAGCATCTAGAATCTTAAGAGATAACTATGATACGCTTACTAGACTTTTAGAAAGTGAACTCCAGCAGCTTATGTTTAAAGAAGATTTAGGGATTCAAGTTTTAGAAGAGATTCCAGTTACCGAGACGTCAAATCTAGTTCCCGAAGAGGGTACTCCAATAGAAGCCCTTGGCTTAGCTTTAAGAATAGTTAACATACTAAAGAGAAGTGGAATTCATACAGTTGAGGCTTTAAGTAAGAAGACACCCAAGGAGTTAAAGAGCATAAAGAATATAGGTGAAAAGATGCTCCAGGAAATAGAAGAAAAACTTCGAAATGCTGGATATAGTCTAAGGCAGGAAGAAGAGGTGAAAAAAGATGCGACATCGTAAGAAGGGAAATAGATTAGGTCGTTTCTCTGCTGAGAGAAAGGCTTTATTGAGGAGTTTGGTTACTGCTCTCTTTAAGCATGAAAGTATAATTACTACTGAGGCAAAGGCTAAGGAACTTATTCCTCTTGCTGAGAGACTAATCTCTATAGCAAAGAAACAAGATGTAAATGCTATAAGAAGAGTTTCTAGAATAATATATGAAAAAGAGGTAGCGAGTAAACTTTTCTCCTCTTCTCATCTCTTTTCTAGAGAGAGTGGGCATATACGTATCTTTAAGTTAGGGGTAAGACAAGGGGATGGTGCACCCCTAGTAAAAGTTGCCCTAATAAAATAGGATGTCAATTGAGGTAAAAGGCCTCTCCTTTAGTTATGAGAATAATCCTGTACTAGAAGATATTACCTTTCAAGTTAAAAGTGGAGAATTTGTAGGTATAGCAGGACCAAATGGTTCCGGAAAATCTACTCTAGCCAAGTGTCTAAATGGGATATTCTCCCCTACTAAAGGAGAGGTTTTAGTAGATGGAATATCTGTCACAGATAAATCTAAACAGTGGATAGTTAGGCAGACTGTTGGACTTGTCTTTCAAAATCCTGATAATCAACTTGTTGCAAGTGTAGTAGAAGAAGATGTAGCCTTTGGACCAGAAAACTTAGGAATTCCTCCGGCTATAATAAGAGAAAGGGTTCAGTATGCTTTAGAGAGAGTAGGTCTTATAAACGAAAGAAAAAGGCTAGTCTCTACTCTTTCTGGAGGTCAGAAGCAACGTGTAGCTATAGCAGGGATCTTAGCTATGAGGCCAAAGTATATAGTACTTGACGAGCCTACCTCTATGTTGGACCCTATTGGAAGAAAGGAGGTTCTTTCAACAGTATTACAGCTAAAAGAAGAGGGGGTAGGTATAATTTATATTACACATCACCTTGAAGAACTTGTATACGCTGATAAGATAATACTTCTATATAAGGGTAAGGTATTCAAAGAAGGCTTGGCTAGAGATATACTTACCGATGAAGATACTCTAAGGGATATAGGGCTTGATATACCAGAGATTCCAGCTTTGGCTATAAGACTTAAAAAATCGAGTATAAATTTTGAAAATATACCACTTACCGTTGAGGAGATGGTTAATGCCCTCTTTAATTGAGCTAAGAGATGTCTGGTATCAATATAATCCAAATTCCCCTCTGTCTTATTGGGCTCTAAAAGGGATAAATCTTAAGATAGATAGAGGAGAGTTTGTCTCTATTATAGGTCCTACTGGTTCTGGTAAATCTACTCTTATACAGCATTTTAATGGGCTTCTAAAGCCAACAAGGGGAGAAGTAATAGTAGATGGAATAGATATCTCTAAGACGAAGGACCTAAAGATTATCAGAAAAAAAGTAGGAATGGTTTTTCAATATCCAGAGACCCAAATATTTTCAGAGACTATATATGATGAACTTGCATTTGGTCTGAGAAATTATGGGTATTCAGAAGATGAAATTAAAAAGAAGATAGAAGAGGTAACTAAAAAGCTTGGTATAGATTATATTCCTCTGGATAAATCCCCATTCCTATTAAGCGGAGGGGAGATGAGGAGAGTCGCTATAGCAAGTATATTAGCTATGGACCCAGAGGTATTTGTATTAGATGAGCCTTTAGCTAACCTTGACCCTCAAGGACGTAAAGAATTGTTAAGAGAGATTGATCATCTAAATAGAAAAGAATCACTAACAGTAGTAATTGTCTCACATGACCTTAGCGAAGTATCTAAATATGCTAACAGGATATTGGTCATTTTTGATGGAACCATAATAATGGATGGACCACCAAGAGAGATATTTAAGAATGTAGAAAGATTGATAGAGATATTCCTTGGTGTTCCTCAAATAGTTGAGCTCCTCTATTCTTTATATAAGAGAGGAGCGGACATACCTTATAATATTTTAAATCTAGATGAAGCAGCTAAAGTAATAGTTAAGTGGAGGAAGTCTCTTGGCAATAGAGATAAGCTTCGGACAATATCTACCACTTGATTCTCTCATACATAGACTTGACCCAAGGATTAAACTTATAATGACACTTATAAGTATAATCGTTATCTTTATAATAAGAGAGTTTATAGGTTATGCCCTTTTAGCTTGTTTTCTAGTAGTTTTAGTAGCACTTTCAAAAGTCCCTCCACTCTATATATTTCGTGGCTTAAAGCCTCTAATATTTTTTATCCTCCTTACGTTTGCACTCCACTTATTTACAACTCAAGGAACAGTTATATTTCAATGGTGGTTTTTGAAAGGAACTGCTGAAGGATTAAGAAATGGCTTATTAATGGTTTTTAGATTTATGCTCCTTATAAGTTTTAGTACCCTACTTACCCTTACCTGTTCCCCTTTAGAACTTACAGATGCACTAGAATCTCTGTTGTCACCACTTAAACGGATAGGCTTTCCTTCTCATGAAATAGCGATGATGATGAGTATAGCTCTAAGATTCATTCCAGTACTGGTTGAAGAGACGAATAGGATTATAAAGGCTCAGGTCGCTAGGGGGGCAGATATAGAGAGCGGAGGAGTAGTAAACAGGGCAAAGAATCTCATTCCTATACTTGTTCCCTTGTTTATCAATACATTTAAGAGGGCTGATGACTTGGCACTAGCTATGGAGGTCAGGTGTTATAGAGGTGGTGAAGGTAGGACAAAGATGAAGGAGTATATCCTTTCTGCTAGAGATTTTCTCTTCTTAGGTGCCTCTATAGTCGTGGGTATAGCCTCAATCTTGATATGAGGAACATAAAACTCACAATTGCCTATGATGGCTCTTCTTTCTTTGGATTTCAAGTTCAGCCAAATGTTCCAACAGTTCAAGGTGCTTTAGAATCCGCCTTAACAGAGATAACAGGAGAAAATATCGAAGTTATTGGAGCAGGAAGGACCGATACTGGTGTCCATGCAATAAATCAAGTAGTAAACTTTAAAACTAACTCTAAAATCCCTTTAGAAAAACTACCTATTGCCCTTAATAGTCTCCTGCCAGATTCTATAGTAGTCAAAGATGCTAAGGAGGTACCTATTGATTTCCATGCCAGGTTTTCAGCAAGATCTAGGAGTTATATATATCTAGTTTATACTGCATCATCTCCTTCCCCATTCTTAAGAAAGTATGCTTGGTATCTCAAAGAGAAGCCTAATATAGGAAGGATCTTGGATCTGTTAGATGTCTTTAAAGGTAAAAAGGACTTTATTAGTTTTTCCAAATCGGATGGGGAGAGTACAATAAGAGAGATATACGATATCTCTGTCTTTGAAAGAGAACCCTTCATCATATTCTATATAAAGGCTGACGGATTTCTTAGAGGGATGGTCAGACTTATTGTAAGAGTTCTTATCGATGCTGGATATGGGCTTATAGGAAGAGCTGATATTGAATCTATTATAAGTGCAAAGAGACGAGGACTGATAAAAGGTATCGCTCCTCCATATGGGCTTTACCTATACAGAATAGAATATTAGCCAGATTTGTGGTAAAATAAAAAACATGAAAAGGATAATGTCTTATATACTGTGTTATATATTTTGGATAATAAGTACCGCTACAACATTTTTGCTGTTTTTAGCAGGGAGAGAGTTTTATCTAAAAGTAATGGCATTTATTATTAGAGACAGATGGATTGGAAATGCTCTAGATAAGTTCCTATTTGTAGGTATAGCTATCCTATGGCTGGCTATAGTAATCTACATAGAGGCTTATTACAGAGCAGGGGTTAAAAAAGGAGATCTGGTTCAAAGATTTCTTTTTGTAACAGGAATCGAGCTTTTGTGCCTATTTACATTCCATAATGTTCCGTTAGCTATAGCAAGAATAGGACTTACACCGTTAGAAGCAATTGTGGCTTTAACTGAACTAGGTGGAGCTATTATACTTTTATTTGTGGCTTTAAGAAAAAGAGCGGTATAATAATTATAGGGTGAGTAGGTGGATAACCGCAGAGGGTTTCCCTCTGAGGAAAGTCCGAGCTCCTTAGGGCAAGGTGCTGGGTAATACCCAGTGGCGGTGACGCCAGGAAAGTGCCACAGAAAATATACCGCCTGCTATTTGCAGGTAAGGGTGAAAAGGGGAGGTAAGAGCTCACCAGCAAGAGGGTGACCTCTTGGCTTGGCAAACCCCACCTGGAGCAAGGCCTAATAGGAGGAGAGGGTTGCCCTACCCGTTATTATCCTCGGGTTGGCCGCTAGAGGCAACTGGTAACAGTTGCCCTAGATGTATGGTTATCTAAAACAGAACTCGGCTTACGGCCTACTCACCCTAATTATGTTTATAAATTTATTTCATAATTCAAGTTGTTGGACAAAGACTTCTAGCCTGTGTTACCAATCTTCTTAAGAAAGCCCAGTAGTTTTATGGTAAAATAGACCTAGTGATATTATATTGGGGTTAGAATTATGGATATAAAGGAGATAAGAAAAAGATTAGAGGAAAAGAAAGACTATTTAAAAAAAGAATTCCATGTGGTTGAAATTGGAATTTTTGGGTCTTTTGTAAGAAGTGAACAGACCTCATCAAGTGATGTAGATATTCTTATAGTATTTGAAAAAGGGCATAAAAATTTTTTTAACTATATGAGACTTAAATATTATCTCGAAGACCTTTTAGGGCTACAGGTAGACTTGGTAATAAAAGAAGCTATAAAGTTAAGATTAAGGGAAAATATTTTAAAAGAAGTAGAATATGTTTAAAGAGAAGAAAAGAGATCCTATATTTTCTTAGAAGATATTTTAATGCTATAGGAAAAATAGAAAGATACACAAAAGGGGTCACATTTGAGAACTTCTGTAAAAATGAGATGCTTATAGATGCGGTTATTAGAAATTTTGAAATTATAGGAGAAGCTGTTAAGAGTATTCCTATAGAGATACAGATGAAATATCCAGGTATAGAATGGAAGGAAGCATCAGGATTTAGGAATGTTTTAATTCATGAATATTTTGGGATTGATTTAGAAGCGATCTGGGATACTATAAACAATGATATCCCTATTTTTAAGGATAAGATTCTAAAAGTCCTAACCTTTGAGAAAACAAATAGTGGAAAATAATAAGATTATTCAAATAGTCTCTATAGTTGGTGTAAGACCTCGGTTTATAAAGCTAGTCCCTTTTTAATCAGGCTTGGTTTTATGGTAGAATAGACCTGGGGATATAATACTGGAATTTCTTAGAGAGATATAATCTACAGTAATATCTAGTTTAGCGGGGTGATAATTAGTGGAAGAAAGATTGACAGTAGTTGAGGAAAGGGTAGATAGGTTAGAGAGTGTATTGGGTCAATTTATAGTCCACACAGATATGGCTTTAAAGAGATTAGAAAGTGAGGTTACAAGATTGAGTAAACAATGGGGAGAGATGAGTAAACAATGGGAAGAGATGAGTAAACGATGGGAAGAAGAAAGAAGAGAAATGAATAAACGTTGGGGAGACTTAGCCAATAAGATGGGTACATTAGTAGAAGATATCTTCTTTCCATCATTTGAGATAATGTTAAAGAGGTACTTTAATGTTATTCCTAAAAGGATTAGCTCTAGGATGAAGCTAAGGGACAAGGATAGGGAGATAGAACTAGACATAGTTGGATTTACAGAGAAAGAAGTATTCATAGTAGAAGTAAAGAGCTCACCAGATAGGGTAGGATATGTAGATGACTTTATAGAGAAGCTAAAGATATTACCTGATTTTATGCCAGAGATAAAGGATTATAAAGTAATTCCCATATATGCAGGGTTAACAATGTCAGATAAGACGATAGAATATCTAACAAAGAATAACATCTATGCAATGGTAGTAAAAGGAGACATATTAGAGATAGTAAACTTTGAAGACTTGAAGAGTTAAGAAAGAGGTTTTTTAAACTTTTGCATGGGATAAAATACAAGATTGCTTAGCTTGCAATGATGGAAAGGGGTATAATTGAGTACTTAACATAGTAGAAGGTCTTTGAGATTCTTGAAGACTCCGATTTAGGATTAAAAAATTTAAAAATAGACTTTAAAGAATACTCTACATCTAAGATTTGTAAACTGTTAGAGGAGGTGGTATAATTTGGATTTTCCAATTATAAAAACCGATATAGCAAATAGCCAAAGAGTAGCAATAATATTAGCTGGTGGCAAGGGAACTAGGATGAAAGACCCAGATAAAAATAAGGTTTGTTATCCAGTTGGCGGTATTCCAGTTATAAATCGGGCCATAGAAACCTATAAGAATTGTGGGTTTAAAGATATTATTGTGGTGGTTGGGTATAGATATGAGGATGTTATATCGACAGTGGAAGACATGTTTAACGATATAAATTTTGTTTTACAGGAAGTCCCTTTAGGGACCGGAGACGCGGTAAGATGTGCCTGTAAATATCTAGAATCTGTAGGATTTAGCAGAACTGTATTTATCTCGGCGGGAGATAAAATAGTAGATGGAAATCTTCTGGTAGAAATGAGAGAGTTCTTTGAATCTAAAGACTATGACCTCCTATTTGCAACAAGTATTTCACACACGGGTGACTTTGGAAAGGTTATAAGGGATGAGTTTGAGAAGATAATTGGTATAGTAGAAGCTAAAGATATAGAACTCTTAAGGAGAAAGAATGATAAAAGACTTTTGAGTCTAGTAGAGAAGTCTTGTGAGACTAATCAATCACTTTATTTTATAAAGGCACCCTTATTGTATGAAGCAATAAAACATCTAGGGAGAGATAATGCACAGAGAGAGGACTATATAACGGATATAGTTGGGATATTAGCTAAATCTAGAGCTAGGATTGAGTCTTTCATAGTAGATGACAAAAACAAGATTTTAAGTTTTAATACTCCCAGAGAACTCCTAGAGATAGAAATGTATTTTCATAATATAAAATTAAAAGAGCTGAATGGAAACCTGAGAAATCCTAGTAATTATAAAAAAGTTTTTGACTGGATAAAGTTATTTAATAGTAGAGACTCAAACTTAATAAGACTCCTTAAGGATATATATAGAGATGATCCTTCAGTGATAGAAGATAAAGTAAAAAAATACCTCCGAGTCCTGGAGGGATTTGCCGAGAAATTTGGAGTTGAAAGGTATGTGTCTATTATAAGGTCTCCTGGAAGATTAAACATTATGGGGCGTCATATAGATCACAGGGGTGGCTCGGTAAATATTATTGCGATAGACAAAGAGATTATTATGGTAGCTGAACCAAGAGAGGACGATATAATTAGACTTTATAATGTCCAAGAAGAAAAATTTCCTCCGAGAGAATTTTCTATCTCTGAAGAGATGTCCAAATTAGATTGGTCCAGTTGGAATAGGGCTATAAATAGTGAGAAGTTTAGAGAAGAGCTTAATAAAAGTCTTGGGGACTGGGCAAACTATGTGAAGGCATCTGCATTAAAACTTCAGGAACGATTTAGAGATAAAAAGATATTAGGAATGAATGCAGTAGTCTTAGGAGATATACCCATAGGTTCAGGGTTAAGCTCATCTTCAAGTATGGTTGTAGCCTCTGCAGAAGCACTTGTCTTATCAAACCAGCTTAACATATCTCCAGAAGAGTTTGTTAAATTATGTGGTGAGGGAGAATGGTATGTTGGAACTAGAGGGGGCTCTGGTGACCATGCTGCAATAAAATTTGGTATAAAGGGAAATATTAGTCAAATAAGATTTTTCGAATTTGAATTTGTGGGCAGTGCTCCTCTACCAAGAGGCTACAGTATAGTCTTCTGTTATTCTCAGGAGCAAGCAAAAAAGGCGGAAAATGCCAGAAATGTATTTAATCAGAAAATTGCCTGCTATGAGCTAGGTACTATGATACTAAAAAGAACATTCCCAGAGGTTTCATCGAAAATAAGATATCTACGAGATATAAATTCAGAAGTCCTAAATATTCCAGAGTATAAGATATACGAGATGTTGAAATTCCTGCCAGAAAGGATTACTCGGGAGGAGTTGTATCTGTTATTTGGAGATTCAGAAAGGGAGAATTTAAACCGTATATTCTCTACCCATTCAGCTCCATTTGAGGGTTACCCAATAAGAGGTGTATGTCTATTTGGCATCTCAGAATGTGCCAGAAGTAAAGCCTGCTTAGAACTACTCAATAAAAGTGATATGGAGACATTAGGAGAACTTATGAATATATCGCATAATGGAGATAGAGTAACAAGGCTCAACGAGTATGGGGAGAGAGTACTCCATATAAACGACGTAGCAATTAATTATCTAAATAGCCTTATAGAAGGCTTAAAAAGGACAAATAATAAGAGGTTTTCTATAATGTATCAAAGTGGAGACTATGGCTGCAGTACGTACAATATTGATATGTTAGTAGATTTGGCAAATTCTGTTCCAGGTGTTTTAGGTGCACAAATAGCAGGAGCTGGTTTGGGTGGATGTATAATGGTTCTATGTAAGAGTGAGAGTATAGAGCTACTAAAGGAAACCCTTATAAAGCACTATTATGAACCATTTAAGTTAGAACCCCTTGTGGAAAAGGCAATACCTGTTAAAGGGTCGGGGTGTATAGAGGTGCCCGGTGAGAAGTGATAGGTAATGGGAAAGGAGAGATAATATGGGTATAGAAAGGATTTCTATAGTGGTTTAGGTTATGTAGGGTTACCTCTGGCTTTAGAGTTTGCCAAATCAGGCTTAACTGTCTTTGGTATAGAACAAAATCCAATTAAGGTTGAAAGGGTAAATAGGGGAGAGTCTTATATAGAAGATGTCGATAGTAAAGAATTATCTGAGGTTGTATCTTCCAGTAAGCTTAAGGCTTATACGGAATTTTATCCGATCAAGGATTCAGATGCCATTATTATATGTGTTCCTACCCCATTAACTATACATAAAGAACCAGATATCTCTTATATAGTAAATGTCACTAATGAGATAGCTAAGTTTTTAAAGAAGGGCCACTTAGTCATTCTTGAAAGCACTACTTATCCTGGAACCACTGAAGAGGTTGTTCTTCCTATTCTAGAAAAGAGCGGGCTTAAAGCAGGTAAAGACTTCTACCTAGCTTTTTCTCCGGAGAGAGTAGATCCAGGTAATAAAAATTTTACTATGAAAGATATCCCAAAGGTAGTAGGAGGCATCAATAAAGAATCAACAGAGTTAGCAGGTAAACTCTACTCTTATATAACTGATAGAGTCTATCCTGTCTCCTCGCCAAAAGTAGCGGAGATGGAGAAATTATTAGAGAATATATTTAGGCTCGTAAATATATCATTTATAAATGAATTAGCACTTCTCTGTCAGAGGATGGATATCGATATATGGGAAGTAATATCTGCCGCATCTACAAAGCCTTATGGATTTATGCCTTTCTATCCAGGACCAGGCTTAGGTGGGCATTGTATCCCAATAGATCCATTCTATCTCTCTTGGAAGGCAAAAGAGTATGACTTTGATGTAAGGTTTATAGAGCTAGCTGGTGAGATAAACGACTCTATGCCATATTACATAGTAGATATGGTAATAAAA
This sequence comes from bacterium, assembly GCA_049970495.1. Taxonomy (GTDB): domain Bacteria; phylum DUMJ01; class DUMJ01; order DUMJ01; family DUMJ01; genus DUMJ01. The sequence continues at coordinate 2,579 of JBMFMV010000052.1, read as the reverse complement.
GCACTAAATACTCAAAAGAAAGCCCTCAATGGTTCAAGGGTTTTAGTGATAGGAGTAGCATACAAGCCAAATGTTGCAGACCCAAGGGAATCTCCCGCATTAAAGATTATCCCGGAGCTAGAAAAACTTGGATCTCTAGTAGAATACCATGACCCATACATAAGGGAGATAAAAATAGATAATAGACTTTATACAAGTATAGATTTAACGAAGGAAAAGATCAAAGATTTTGATTGTATCCTCATAGTTACTGACCATGATAATATAGATTATAATCTTCTCTATGAGAATGCACAGCTAATAGTAGATACTAGAAATGCATTAAGGAAAAGAGGGATAAAGATAGACGAAAGGGTGAAGAGATTGTGATAGGAGAAAAGAACTATTTTGTCCACGAGAGTTCCTATATAGATGAACCGGTAGAGATAGGCGAAGGTACTAAAATTTGGCATTTCTGTCATATACTTAAGAACGTTAAAATTGGGAAGAACTGCATATTAGGACAGAATGTAATGGTTGGACCAAATGTAAAGATAGGTAACAATGTAAAGATTCAGAATAATGTAAGTGTATATGAAGGGGTAGAACTAGAGGATGATGTTTTCTGCGGGCCAAGTATGGTATTCACTAATGTAATAAATCCAAGGGCATTTATAGAAAGAAAACATGAATTTAGAAAGACATTAGTTAAAAGAGGAGCAACAATAGGGGCAAATGCCACTATTGTTTGTGGAGTAACTATAGGTGAATATGCCCTTATAGGAGCAGGTGCAGTGGTAACAAGAGATGTTCCTCCTTATGCACTTGTAGTAGGAGTCCCAGCAAGACAGATTGGTTGGGTGTGTAAGTGCGGTACGACATTAGAATTTGAAGATAACTACGCGGTTTGTAAGTACTGTAAAAATGAGTATAGATTAGATGGTAAAAAGATTATTCCAGTAAAGGAGAAGTGTATAATGTAGCTATTAAGGAGTAAATTGGATAACATTGGAAAGTGATTACAGACCAGTAGTTTTATGGTAAAATACTCCTAGAGATATTATACTGGAGGATTTTATATGGAGACGGTAGCACAGAGGGTAGATAGACTTGAACAGGTAATGATAGAGTTAGCTGAGCAATCCAAGATAACTCAGCGAGAAGTAGCTCGTCTTTCTAGCGAGATGCTTGAGTTTAAAAAAGAGATGAGGGAATTTAAAGACGAGATGCGAGCGTTTAAAGACGAGATGCGGGTATTTAAGGATGAGATGAATAAACGTTGGGGAGACTTAGCCAATAAGATGGGTACATTAGTAGAGGATATCTTCTTTCCATCCTTTGAGATAGTATTAAAGAAGTACTTTAATGTTACACCTAGATTACTAGCCCATACAGTTAAGTTTAGAAAGGATGGTAAGAATCTAGAGATAGATATATTGGCATATACAGAAAAAGAAGTCTTTATAGTAGAAGTGAAGAGTTCTCCAGATAGAAAGAATTACATAGATGAGTTCATAGAGAAGCTAAAGATGTTACCTGAATTTATGCCAGAGATAAACAATTCCAAAGTAGTACCCATATACGCAGGGTTAAGTATGGAAGAAAGCACAGTAGAATTGCTTACAGAGAAAGGTATCTATGCGATGGTAGTAAAGGGAGACATATTAGAGATAGTAAACTTTGAGTCTTTGAAAGATAATGGGTATAGATAGGTATTCTACTTGATGCTAAAAGGCAAGGTAAGTTATCTAGTATTAGAGGTTATCTAGATAAGCTTATCTGTAATGGAATTTATATCGGTAAGGCTTTAAGATGAAGATATAGAGTTGCTTAAAATTGAAAAGATAATGTTTGGAAGAAAATATTTAGAAACTGCGATAGAAAACAATTTACCTGTAATACGTCCTGTTTTAGAAAATGAAAATCCAATAAACACG
>JBMFMV010000052.1:0-654 GCA_049970495.1 bacterium | reverse complement strand
ATATAAGGAAAGGAGTCGAAAATTTGGAAAATCCAATATTTGTATTTACAGGGATTATCCTTAAAGAGGATGAAGGCTATAGCTCTTTATGCTTGGAGGTTGATGTAGCATCCCAAGGTGAAACTGTAGAAGAAGCCAAGCTTAATCTTATAGAGGCTGTCACGCTCTACTTAGAAACTGCGATAGAAAACAATTTACCTGTGATACGTCCTGTTTTAGAAAAGGAAAATCCAATAAACACGAGAGCTAACGATGTAGTAGAAGTCTTCAAGATGAATATAGAAATTCAGGTTCGAGCTTATGCCTAGGATGCCCATTCTAAAACCTTTCTGCCCATTAAACATCAAAACAATTATGCGCAGGCTGAAAGCCTGTGTTACTAATCTTCTTAAGAAAGCCCAGTAGTTTTATGGTAAAATAGTTTTAGAGGTATTATACTGGGGGTTCTTGTATGGAAACAGTAGCACAGAGAGTAGATAGACTTGAGAATCCATTAGGCCAATGCTATGGCAATGAATGATGATGTGATGGACCTACTAAAATTTTGGATATAATTCAAGTTTGAAGAGTTTAGAAATTTATGGGTATAATGAAAAAGATTGAAATAATTGGTATTGCAAAAAGAAAGATAGAGCAAAGAGATATTTCTGAGAG
>JBMFMV010000051.1:0-14510 GCA_049970495.1 bacterium | reverse complement strand
CTTTACCTTCGCTAAGTAGACCAAAGGTTGATAAGACAAAGGTATCATTAGGAATATTTAATATTCTTCTCATCTCATCTTTAGAGAAAGTTGGCAATAAGTCAGGTATCCCATGATGTATAAATCTTATCTTTCTTCTGCTTATTCCATACACTTCTTCCAGTAGCCTAACTCCACTTGATGCCATAACTACTAGATATTCAGATAGGTTTCCTATTTTTTTGAGAACGTCCTTTTGATTTTCTGTTGGATCTGTAAGTATCGTATGTAAAGTAGTGACTATAGGGACATTAAGTTTCTCTAAAAGAAAGATAATATCTTCTCCGTCCTTTCCAGAAAATAAGCCGTACTCATGTTGTAGTGAGACGCAGTCTATATTTAATGAGTTAATAATATTGGCAGTCTCAGTATAGTTATCCTTTCCTGGATGAATTATAAAAGACTTATTATACTCAGCTTCTAAGTCTATCTCGCTATCTGAAGGAACAAAAATAAATACCTCTATGTTCCTGTTATTACTATAAATAGCCTCCACCAAATCTTTTGTAAAATTAGCTATCCCGCATTCTTGAGGTGGATAAGTACTTATAAAAGCTATTTTCATCTATGTCACCCCCTGTACAAGATGTGTTAATAGTAAAATTTAAAGTTGATTAAAAGAAATTAAGATTTAACAGGGAGTTAGAGAACTATCTATAAAAGATTATATCACAAACTATTTAAACTTGCAAATCTGTCATCACACTGATATAATATAAACGGTGAAGAGAAAGCTGGGCGAATAGCTCAGTGGTTAGAGCACCTGCTTCACACGCAGGGGGTCACAGGTTCAAGTCCTGTTTCGCCCACCATAGAAGAAGATAAGAAGCTACGCATAATACGCGTAGCTTTTTATTATACTTATAGGAGAAGGTTTATGGGCTATATATTAATTATTGACCAAGGAACTACAAATAGTAGGGCAATAATTTTTGATGAGTTGGGTAATCAGTTAGGGGATGGTAAAAGAGAGTTGCCTCAAATCTTTCCAAAGCCAGGATGGGTTGAACAGAAGCCAGAAGATATTTGGTTAACTGTTCAAGATGCAGTTTCTATGGCTATAAAAAACTCTGGGATAGATGTAAAAAACATTTCCGCAATTGGTATTACTAATCAGAGAGAAACTACTATACTCTGGGATAGAATTACTAGAAAACCCCTCTATAATGCTATAGTGTGGCAGTGTAGGAGAAGTGCAGACATATGTGAGAATTTAAAGAATAACGGATACGAACCTATTATAAGAAAAAAGACAGGACTTCTTTGTGATGCTTACTTCTCTAGTACAAAGATTATCTGGCTTTTGAAAAATATCTCAGAGTTAAGGTCTCTATTGAAAGAAGATAGGGTATGTTTCGGTACAGTAGATAGCTGGTTACTTTGGAATCTTACCAGTGGCAAAGTTCATGCTACAGATACTACTAACGCCTCTAGGACGATGTTATTCAACATAGAAAAAGGGCAATGGGATGATGAGCTCTTAGCTTTATTCGATATACCTAAATCTATTCTTCCTAATGTGGTGGATTCTTCTGGTATAGTTGGATATACCGAAGGTTTTCCTAGGGATGGAATTCCTATAGCCGGTATAGTAGGAGACCAACAAGGAGCCCTAGTTGGACAGTGCTGTTTCTTTCCAGGTACATTAAAGGTTACCTATGGTACTGGTTGTTTTCTCTTAGAACCTTTAGAAAAGTTAATCTTTACTGAAAAGGGAATGCTTACTACTATCGCATGGAGTATAAATGGAGAATTGAGATATGCCATAGAAGGTAGTGTATTTACAGGAGGTTCTGTGATACAGTGGCTTAGAGATAATTTAGGTATTATACCTGATGCACCAAGTTCTGAGATTTTTGCAAGAGCAATAGACGATACTGGGGATGTATACTTTGTCCCAGCTCTTACCGGGTTAGGTGCACCTTATTGGGATATGTATGCTAGAGGAATGATAATTGGTATAAGCAGAGCCACTAGAAGAGAGCACATTGTTAGAGCCGCTTTAGAAGGAATCGCTTATCAGATTAGAGACTTGATAAGTACTATGGAAGAGGTAACAGGAGTAAAGGTCAGGGAACTAAGAGTTGATGGTGGTGCTACTAGTAATAGCTTCTTACTTCAATTTCAAAGTGATCTTTTAGGAATCCCTGTTATAAGACCTAAGATAATAGAGACAACTTCTCTAGGAGCATTTATACTGGCATCTATTGGTATAGGAGCTTTCAAGAGTCTAGAAGAGGCAAGTAAGATATGGAAGGTGGATCATATATTTGAACCAAAGACTGATAAAGAGAAGATGGATAACCTCTACAACAGATGGAAGGAGGCAGTAAGACGTAGTCTAGGATGGACAAGGAGTTAGACGTTATTATTATTGGGGGTGGAATAGTAGGGACTGCAATAGCTAGAGAATTAGCTAAGTATCAATTGGAAGTGGTTCTTGTAGAAAAAGAGGCAGATGTAGGGTGGGGTACAACAAAAGCTAATAGTGCAGTAGTTCACACTGGATATGACCCAAAGCCTGGAACTTTAATGGCAAAACTTAATGTAGAAGGGGCAAGGTTATTTCCTTATGTCTGTGAAGAGTTAGATGTACCTTATAAAAAGATAGGTTCTCTAGTATTAACTCCTAACGAAGATGGCTTTAAGATACTAGAAAATTTAGAGAAGAGAGGGAAGATAAACGGAGTTACAAATTTAGAAATAATAAGCCAAGACAAAATTTTTGAATTAGAACCTAATCTTTCAAGAGATATAAAGGGTGCCCTTTGGGTAAAGGATACTGCTATCACTTCTCCTATCGAGCTTGCTATAGCATTTAGAGAAAATGCAGAACAGAATGGTGTAAGATTTATTTTCGACACAACAGTAATAGGATTTGAGGTGGAGGATAAGAAAATTAAGGTCATTAAGACAGATAAGGGGCTTTTAAAAGCTAGGTGGATAATAAATTCAGCAGGGATTCATTCCGATGAGATAGCTAAACTTGCTGGCGATGATTCCTTTACTATAACTCCTGTAAAGGGTGAATATGCATTGTTCGATAAGGAGGTTGGAAACTTAGTAAGTCATATAATATTTCCATTGCCAACAGAGACAACTAAAGGTATCCTCGTTTTGCCTACAGTAGATGGGAATCTCCTAGTTGGCCCCAATGAACATATAACCTCAAAAGATGATACTAATGTTACAGACAAAGGTTTACAGGAGATTCTCTCATTTGCAAAGAGAGAAGTTCCAAATCTACCACTTAATATGATTATTACAGTGTTTGCTGGGTTGAGGGCTAAAGAGTTATCCAAAAAAGATTTCGTCATCGAACCTTCCCCTATAGTAGAAAATCTAATAAATGTAGGTGGTATCCAATCGCCTGGGTTGAGTTCTGCTCCGGCAATAGCAGTATATGTAAAGGAGATCTTAAAAGACAAGGGGATTAAGTTTTTCCCAAAGTCTAATTTTGTCCCAGAGCGAAAGGCTATTTCAAGATTTGTTAATCTGTCTTGGGAAGAAAGGGATAAATTGATAGCCAAGGACCCAAATTATGGAGAGATTATATGTAGGTGCGAATATGTAACTTTAGGTGAAGTGATAGAGGCGGTAAAACGTGGAGCTAATACTTTAGATGGTGTAAAATTTAGAACCAGGGCTGGTTCTGGCAGATGTCAGGGGGGATTCTGTGGACCTAGACTTATTCCTCTACTTTCTCAACTTTTAGAGACACCACCAGAAAACATTACTAAAAAAGGCAAAGAATCTAGGTTAGTTATAGGAGAGACAAAACGATGATGGAAATGAAGGCAGATATAGTTGTAATTGGTGGTGGGCCAGCTGGACTAGCTTCTGCTCTAAGAGCTGGAGAATTAGGTGCTAATGTGGTTTTAGTAGAAAGAGATTTTGAACTTGGAGGCATATTAAATCAGTGCATTCATACTGGCTTTGGTCTTAGTCTTTTAGGGAAGGAGATGACTGGTCCGGAGTATGCAGAGACGTTTATAGAGAAGGTCTTGTCCCTAAATAATATACGGATTCTCCTCTCTACTATGGTCTTAGATATAAAGGATAAGACAGTATATGGAGTAAATAAAAAGAGTGGCATAGTAACTATTAAGGCAGGGGCAATAATATTAGCTATGGGCTGTAGAGAGAGAACTAGAGGAGCATTATGTATTCCAGGAGAAAGACCTGCAGGGATATATACAGCAGGATCTGCGCAGAGGTTAATAAATATAGAGGGACTTATGCCTGGCAAAAGAGCTGTTGTACTTGGCTCCGGAGACATAGGAATGATTATGGCTAGGAGACTCTATCTAGAAGGGGCTGAAGTCTTAGGAGTTCTTGAGAAATTACCATATCCAGGAGGACTTACTAGAAATGTGGTCCAATGTCTTGAGGATTTTGGTATTCCTCTATATCTCAACCATACAATAACAGAGATAAAGGGGAAGTATAGGGTAGAAGGGGTTATTATAGAAAATCTATTAACAAGAAAAAGATTCTTTATGGATGTAGACACAATTCTTCTTTCAGTTGGGCTTATACCAGAGAATGAACTTTCAAAAAAGATAGGGGTTCAGTTAGACCCAAGAACTAACGGACCTATAGTCGACCAAAATAGAGAAACAAATGTAGATGGTATATTTGCCTGTGGGAATGTATTGCAGGTGCATGACCTAGTAGATGAAGTTACTAGAGAGGCATACTTAGCAGGAGAAGGAGCAATAAATTACATATCTGGAAAGAGAAAGATTGAAAGAATTATAAATATTAAACCAGGTAAAAATATAAGATACATTGTTCCCCAAAGATTATCCCTTCCTATAGATACTCCCCCTTATTTATACTTTAGGCCCCAAGAACCTTTCACAAACTGCCATATACTCGGTAGAACTAATGAAAAGGAACTTTCTCTTGGAAATTATGAATATGCTAGACCAGGTGAGATGATGAAACTTAAGTTAAAGAGGGAACTACTTGATAGTAATTTGGACATAGAAGTAACTCTGGTAGGGGAGAAAGTATGAAGATACTTACATGTATAGTTTGTCCAGTAGGATGCAAGATAAAGATAGATGATAAAGGAAACATAATTGGTGCTAGGTGTAACAGGGGAGTAGATTTTGTTAAGAGAGAACTTCTTAGTCCGGAGAGGATTCTAACTACAACTATTAAAATAGATGGAGGGATAGTGAAAGTACTGCCAGTTAAGTCTACTAAACCTATCCCTAAGGAGAAGCTAAGGGAGATAGTAAAGAAAATTTCTTCTGTCTCTGTAAAAGCTCCTATACATAGGGGAGATATCGTATATCATGATGGGGATGTAACCCTTGTAGCTACAAGGAGTGTGAAGGAGATTAGAAATGTATGAGTTTGCAACCTCTAATAAGATTATATTTGGTAAAGGATCTTTTGACAGTCTAAAAGAAGAGACTAAAGCCATAGGGAAGAAAGTTCTTATAGTAACGGGTAAAAGATTTTTAAAAGAATCTGGTCTCAAAGAGAGGTTAGAAGAAATCCTTATTTCTAATGGCATAGAATGGGTATATTTTGATGGTGTTCCTTCTGACCCAGAGGTAGGACTGGTAGACAAAGGAAGAAGAGTAGCTAAAGAGAATGGATGTGACTTTGTCATAGGTATAGGAGGCGGGAGTAGTATAGATGTGGCTAAGGCTGTAGCGGTTTTATTTGACAAGCCTTTAAGAACTATAGATTATATAAATGGGGCTAAAATTGGTAAAAAAGGTATTCCCTGTATAGCTATACCAACAACATCTGGCACAGGGTCAGAGGTGACAAAAAATTCAGTACTTACAGATCCGGAAAGAAGGGCAAAACGAAGTTTAAGGGAAAATGTGATATTACCTGATATTGCTATTGTAGATCCAGTACTCACTTTAACTCTTCCTCCAAATTTGACTGCTTGGACAGGACTAGATGCATTAGTACAAGCCATAGAATCTTATGTATCAAAAGGATCTAATATTCTGACCGATTCCATCGCTCTACAGGCAAGTACTCTCATTCTTAAAAATCTTCCTGTTGCAGTGAAGAATGGAGAGAATTTGGAAGCTAGAGAAGCTATGAGTATAGGTAGTATGATGGCAGGCATGGCTCTTGCTAACGCTAGACTCGGAGCAGTTCATGGATTAGCTCATCCTTTAGGAATTAATTATAGAATTCATCACGGCCTTATATGTGGAGTATTACTCCCTGCTGTTATGAGATTTAATATGCCTGTTGTAGAAAAGAAGTATGCCAATATTTATAGAACCATAGAACCCTCTAGTCAAGGATTATCAGATAAAGAATGCGCCATTAAACTGTTAGAGACTATAGAGAATCTTTTAGACTCTCTAAATGTTCCTAGAAGGCTTAGAGATTTTGGAGTAAAAGAAGAAGACCTTGAGGATATAGCAGCTCAGTCTCAAAGTTCTGAATCATTAAAAGCAAATCCCAGAACAGCTACCCCTGAAGATTTAGTATCAATAATGAAGGACATATTATAAAAGGAGGGGAGAGTTCTCCCCTCCTCTTTTATTTTTTCTATTCAGCGAATATCTCTAATCTAACTTGGTCAAAGAGCCCAAGCGGCATTAATACATAATCTGGAGTAAATTCATCTCCTTCTGTTCTAAATGACCTAGAATCTGTCCATGGTCTCTTGCCACTTTTTTGATGCAAAGGACCTAGCATATTTCTTGGACTCCCCACTACTTCAATCTCTATAAGATTTCTACCCTTAGTTACAAAGGAAGTGATATCTAGCCCGTCTGCACACTTCCAAGGTATATGTCCAGCTAATCTTCCATTAATCCATACAGCAGTGGTTATAGCAGAATGGTTTCCAAGTTTCAGAAATACTTTTTCATTTGACTCAAGATTTAGTTCTACCTCATCTATGTAGCTTATACTTCCTGCGTAATGAGGATATCCTTGCAAGCACCAATCTCCAAAATGTAGCTTATCGGGTTCTTCTATTATCTCTCTAGTAAGGACATCCACGCCAAAATCTCCTATAATATAACAATCCTCTACCTCCATCCTATTCTTATATAGACAGAAAAGTATAAGCTCATTCTCCCCTATCTTTGGAGTTGGTAGTTCTACTTTATCGAAACTTCTATCTAGATACCACCCTCTAGGCTTATTACATATACTTTGTCCATTAAAGGATATCTCAAAGTCTTCTGCATTTTCAATAACTAGGCTTATTGGGGTCTTAGGTATATCTCTTACATTAAAGATAAATCTGAATTCTATTGGGGTATTATCATTTGGATGAGGCTGATAGACCCATCTCCACCTCTGTTCTATCCCATTTATATGTATATCCCTCATCCCTAACCTTCTCCTGATCTCTAGCTGTGCCTTCCATACTGGAAGAATGTCTGACCACTTTTCTCCTTTAAATCTATACTGACAGAAATCTAAGACAAGAATATTTGGGTCGCTCCTTTTAAATTTAAGAACAGGACCTATATAAAGACTTTTCTTATACTGCAGTTTTCTAGGAGAATTCAAAGTAGGTTTTGACTTGGCATCAACTACATAGACTTTAGACTCTGCTGGGCCAAAGTCTGCTCTTATCCTTGTTAGATTCTCTTCTTGCTCAGTATAAATCTCCCTTATATCTCCTGTAAGTGGATTCCATTCCTCTACCTTGCCATTGCTATGTATACTAATTTCAACGGTATGAGAATTACTTCTATCAGTATTTACTACGAAGAATACCTTATTCCCTTCTATGTCTCTTTCCATATATATGAAGTTACCTGCCTCTTCTCCTGGGATCTCCTGAATACTAATCCTAGGCTCTAAGACCTTATCTAAAACTTTACCCAAATCTCTCTTATTATCTAAAACAAACATATTAGGATGATTGAAAAGCCAAGAAAGATTTTCTTCTTGAGCAAAGATTTTATCCGGGGTAGGTTTTATAGCAACTACTTTTCCACCACAATCTAGAAATTCTTTTATAAGCTCTACTGTCTTTCTCCTTATCGTCTTCATAGGGGGAAGAACAAGGAACTTATAACTGGCCTTATTAACGATAAATCTCCCATCTACTACCTTTCCATATTCTTCGATTATAGACTCATCACCTAAGTCAAAATCTCGGTGTATAGCTAGTAGGGTATCTGCTATACCCTGAAATTCCTCGCCGATCTTGGAGACCTCCTCAAAATTAACCCCATTAAATAACATCCAAGCACTTTCTATAGGATGTATGAGCAGTATATCTCTTACTGCTTCACCTTCAGAAAGGATCAAAGATAATCTGGCAAAATAGTCTTCCACTACTCTGTTATACTTCCACCAAGTAGTATTATAGTTAAAAGATGGAGGATAATCTCTCTTTCTACACCCTCTAAGGGTATATAGAGCTAGATGCTGACATCGTAAGTTTACACCTAGAGCATACTGCCAATCTCCTACCCACTTCTGTCCTTCAAAAGTAAATTCCCATCCAGTGCATCCATATAGCTCAGAGATTACCCTCTTCTTATCAAACTGATTTGCAACACTACTACACTGTTTTACAGTCAAAGTCTCTCTAATAGATTCTGTCAAGATATCTATCCCAGGGACACCTTGATAAACATAGTGAGGCATGATAGCACCAGAAGTAAGTATAGCTCTTGGAAATTCATTTTCATAGAGATAGTGACCTGTAAAGAGTAAATTATGTTCTTTACACCATTCACCTATCTGTTTAGAGTAAGCATTAACAAATAGTTCAGTAATAGTTCTCCAATAGTCATATCTTATTTTATAAGACCTTTCCCCATCAAGAAAGAGATAGGGAAGATTTTCTATAATATCGTAACCTCGCCTATCTCTGAAAAATTCTGGGAATATATCTGTCCAGGGTAAACCTCTTTTAGCCACTCTCCAAGCGAAGATATTCGGCTCATCTGTAAATATGCCTGATATCGTCTTTCCAAATTCGTCTCCAAATTCTTTAAAATAGGCTTCATAAGTAGTCTCTATAAAAGTCTTTACACTTTTAGGATTCAAGTTGTCACTATAAGTATCCCCATTAAACCAGTCTACTTTAGGACAGATTTCTCTTCTAAAAATTAATCCAACTTCGTTATCCTCAAGAGTAGTCTTTTCTGTTGTCCTCTTTAACTTCACTATCGAAGATCCGTCTAAAATTGCTACAAAACTTACTAGACTTTCTATAGGATCTAACTCCCCTTTTACTATCTCTAGAGTCAAAATTTTGGCTCGACCTTCATCCCCTATTGCTTTAGCAACTAGACCTCCAGCAAAGCCAGAGGGCCATCTATCCTCGTCGTAAAGCCAGGCGTTCATTCCTATCTCTTTTGCTGTCTCGACAGTCCTCCTTATACAGCTCATCCATTCTTTGCTCAAATAGGGGGTTTCTAAACCTTCTCTCGAATGCATAAAAAACCCACCTATACCAACAGATTTCATATCTCTTACTTGTCTAGCTAGTTCTTCCGGGTCTAGTTTATCATTCCAAGACCAAAAAGGGGCAGATCGATAGTCCTTATCAGGATTTAAAAACTTCTCTTTTAGACCTTTCATCTTATTCCCTCCTCAAAAAATATTATTTAATACCGAGTTTCTCTTTCATCTCTTCAACTTCTTTTTCTCCCTTCTTGTAAAAATTTTCCTCATTACAATAAAGTTCTTTAAGAAGTCTTAAGAATTCTCCTGCGTGTACTTTTTCTTCATTGGCTATATCATACAGAACTTCTTTAGCAAGCTTATTATCTGTTGCTTCGGCAAGTTCTTCGTAGAGTTGTATTGCCTCATACTCAGCAGCAATAAAGAACCTAATAGCTCTTACTAGTTCCTCATTGGAGATTTTTCTACTTATAGATAGACTCGAATAAGGGGTTCCAAATTCAGGCATAACATCCCTCCTGTCAAAATTTTTCAAGTGATATTATACCATAAAACTCGGTTCTATTGACTCCAAATATAATATTCCTTATAATTTAAACTATAAAACTAATATTTTTATAAGAGGTGAAAATGTGGCTTTAAGATTATCTACTAAGGCTAGATACGGACTGAGGGCTTTAATATCTTTAGCAAACCATTATGGGGAAGGTCCAATAATGGCAAGGATTATTGCTAAAGAAGAGGGTATCTCGGAGAACTATCTGGAACAGATTATGGAGTTATTAAGGAGAAGTGGGATAGTAAGAAGTGTAAGAGGAGCGCAGGGTGGTTTTGTATTAGTCAAACCTCCTCAAGAAATTAAGATAAAGGAAGTAATAGATATCTTGGAAGGACCAATAACTCTAGTAGATTGTCTTTCTTCTCCTGAAATCTGTGAAAAAAGTTCGAAATGTAAAGCCCGTCCCTTTTGGGAAAGGCTTAAAGAAAATATAAATGAATTTCTAGAATCCCAAACATTAGCAGACCTTTCAAACATGTGATATTATTAGCAGTACTTCTATCGAGGGGATATAAAGCTTTAGGCTATAAGTACTAATCTTTTTGTCTTATTCACTTTTAACATATGATTGTTGCGGAAATAATTGAAACAATTACCTTAACATTGATCTGTTAACTAGTAAAATTTTTTATGGTATAATTCTATGGTATAATTTTAAAATAAAGACTTTTAGTGCAGATAATCAAAAACTTTAGAGGTGCGTATGGAGGATAAATTGGTATTAGATATCATAGAAGCAGGGTTGAATATAGCAATTCTTAGGCATAAGTTATATGGTACTAATATTGCTAACGTAGATACCCCTGGCTATAAAAAGTATAGAGTAGCTTTTGAAGAGTTTTTAAAGGACGCATTAGAAGGTAATAAGATTGACTCTGATATTAAACCTAGAGTCTATAGAGTCTTAGAAACATCTTTTAGAAATGATGGTAACAATGTCAATCTAGATGAAGAAATTGTCCTTATGAACCAAAATGTTCTCAGATACCAGGCTCTATCACAGTTTGCTAAGTGGTCCTTTGATAAATATTATACTGTACTTGGAGGTAGAAAGAGATGAGTTTACTAGATATAATGGAAATATCAGCTTCTGGTCTTACTGCTCAGAGACTGAGGTTAGATATTATAGCTAGTAATCTGGCAAATGTAGAAACCACAAGGACTGATAATGGTATGCCATATAGAAGAAAGGTGCCTATCTTTAGAGAGTTATTGGATCATTTTAGTGGAACGCCAAAAGGAGTAGAGGTTATAGGGATAGTTGAGGATAATTCTCCGTTTAGAATGGTTTATGACCCTGGCCATCCTGATGCAAATCGAGAAGGTTATGTCTTGTATCCGAATGTAAATCCCGTGATAGAAATGGCTGATATGATTTCTGCTACTAGAAGCTATGAGGCTAACCTGGCTTTAGTAAATGCTTCTAAGAATATGTTTATCAAATCATTAGAAATATAAGAGGTTTATAATATGCCACCTATTGAACTCATAAGATTGGATATCAGACCTATAGAAGGAATAGAGGGAGAGAAAAGGGGCAGAGGTTTTATTGATTTTTTGAAAGAGTCTTTAGAAAGAGTAAACCAGCTTCAAATAGAAGCTAATCAAGCAGTAACTGCTTTTTCAGCAGGAGAGAGTATAGATATTCATAATGTTATGATAGCAATTGAGAAAGCAAATCTCTCTTTATCTATAATCACTGAGATTAGAAATAGAGCCTTAGATGCTTATCATGAGATAATGCGTATGGTTCCATAAATTATAAACAAAAATTATAGTTATGAACTATAGAGATATATTAGGGTCTTTAAAGAAGTTTTGGCAAGAAGCTCCTTCAAGAACTAAGGTTTTAGTGATATTTGGAGGAGTAACCTGTATAGTTCTTTTTTTCTACCTTGTTTCTTTCTCTTCTAGAGTCAACTATGACGTCCTTTTTAGTAATCTTTCTCCACAAGACGCATCTGCTATTACGGCAAAATTAAAGGAGATGGGTGAAAGTTATAAGCTGGCTGAGGGAGGATCAGCTATACTGGTCCCTAAGGATAAAGTTTACGAACTGAGATTAACACTTGCTGGACAAAATCTTCCATCTGGAGGAGGCGTAGGCTTTGAGATATTTGATAAGACTTCCATAGGAACTACAGATTTCGTCGAGAGAATAAATTATCAAAGAGCATTGCAGGGAGAATTAGCTAGAACTATATCCAGTCTCTCTAATGTAGAATACGCTAGGGTTCATATAGTGCTTCCAAGAGAAAGACTCTATTCTGCTGAATCCGTTCCTCCCCAAGCTGGGGTAATCTTAAAACTCAAGCCTGGAGCAGTAATCTCTAAGACTGAGGTAACAGCTATAGCTAGGCTAGTAGCAAGTAGTGTGGAGGGACTTAAACCTGAACAGGTAACTATAGTTGATACTAATGGGAATCTCTTATCGAGAGGATTATTTGACGAGAAGACTGCTGGCACTTTAGAAGAGTCTTTCTATTTAGAGGTAAAAGATAAATTAGAAAGAACTATAGAAGACAGGGTACAAAGCATGTTAACTGGAATATTGGGACCCAGTAAGGCAATAGTAAGGGCATCTGTAGATTTAGATCTTACTCAATTAAAAACCTCTAAAGAGATTTTCTCCCCTGTAGTTGAAGAGGGGGGTATTATAAAAAAAGAGCAAAGGACAAAAGAATCTTATGAGGGACAGGGTACACCAGGAGGCGTCCCTGGGGTATCTTCTAATATACCAGGTTATGAAGCTATTACAGGAACTTCTTCTCCTAGTACATATAACAAACAGCAAACTAATATAGAATATGAGGTTAATAGACAAGTTCAGGAAATACTTGAAAAGCCAGGAAAGATAAAAAGAATTTCTGTAGCCGTAGTTGTAGATAAAAGCCTTACCCCCCAGGAACAGAATGCCATTAGGGAGTTAGCCTTGGCAGCAGGAGGTATAGATTCTAGAAGAGGAGATATACTCACTGTACAAGGTATCCCGTTTGATAGAAGTTATTACGAGAAAGAGGCTTCTATTATGGCAGAAGAAGAAGCAAGACAAAGAAGACAGGAGTTAATAAGACTAGTTTTGATTATAATAGGAGTCCTTTTAGGTCTTTTGATAGTGTGGAATATAATAAGAGTTATTATCAAGCCGCCCAGAAGAATAGAAAAGATACTGCCTGAAGAAGTTCCCCAGCCTGTATTAGAAACAGTCCCTATACCTCCAGAAGAACAACGTAGAAGGGAAATCACAGAACAGGTAATGCAATTAGCAAGAAGAGATCCTCAGTCTTTTGTTAAGTTACTTAGATCTTGGATGAGGGAGGAAGAATAATATGTCTACAAAGAAAGAATTAACTGGGATAAAGAAGGCAGCAGCTTTACTTATAGCCCTAGGGCCTGATATGTCAGCTCAAATCCTAAGACAATTTACAGAAGAAGAGATAGAAAAACTTACACTAGAGATAGCTAATCTAGGTAAAGTAGAGCCGGAGATAAGAGATAAGGTTATAGAGGAGTTCTATCAGATGGCTGTCGCGCAAGATTATATCGCTCAGGGGGGAATAGAATATGCTAGGCAGATTTTAGAGAAGGCATTAGGAACTCAGAAAGCCTTGGAAATATTGGAAAGACTTACTGCTAGTCTACAGATCACTCCATTTGAGTTTATGCGGAAAATGGACCCAAAACATATATTAAGCTTCATCCAAGATGAACATCCACAAACTATTGCTCTTATCCTCTCTTATCTTACTCCTGAACAAGCCGCAGCTATACTATCTTCGTTACCACCTGATTTAATGACAGAAGTAGCTATGAGGATAGCAACTATAGATAGGACTAGCCCTGATGTAATAAGAAAGGTGGAGGATATTTTAGAAAAGAAATTGGCTATTCTTGCTACACAGGAGTCTACAAATATTGGAGGAGTAAAGCACTTCGTGGAGATTTTAAATAGGGTAGATAGAAATACTGAAAAGACGGTATTGGAGTATCTAGAAAGTGAAGACCCTGAACTAGCAGAAGAAGTAAAAAAACAAATGTTCCTCTTCGAAGATATAGTTATGTTGGATGATCGAGCTGTTCAAAGAATATTAAGAGAAGTTGATTCCAAAGATTTAGCTTTAGCACTTAAGGGGTCTAATGAAGAAGTCAGACAAAAGATTTTTAAAAATATGTCCTCCAGAGCAGCACAAATGCTTAAAGAAGATATGGAGTTTATGGGCCCAGTAAGGGTAAGAGATGTGGAGCAGGCACAGCAGAAGATAGTTTCGATAATAAGAAGATTAGACGAGGCTGGAGAAATCGTAATATCAAGGGGAGGAGAGGAGGAATTAATTGTCTAGAGAAGAAGCGATGAATGATAAATTTGAAATAATTCAAAATGAGTATAGGGAGGAAAACAATTTACTCTCCCTAGAGATACAGGACTTAGTACTGACTATATTAGATAGGGCAAGAAAAAATGCAGAGATTATAAAAGAAAAGGCAAAGGTGAAAGGATACCAAGAAGGATTAGAAAGAGGATACAGAGAAGGATACG
>JBMFMV010000050.1:0-14521 GCA_049970495.1 bacterium | reverse complement strand
TTAGCTATTTATAAGGACTATTCAGGTAAAGCTAAGGATATAGCCCTCTCTTATGCAAAGGGGATTGGTTCTTTAAGGGCTGGAGTCATAGAGACTACATTTAAAGAAGAGACCGAAACAGATCTTTTTGGTGAACAAGCCGTTCTCTGTGGAGGAGTAAATGAGCTTATTAAATATGGTTTTGAAGTTTTAATAGAAGCAGGTTATCAGCCTGAGATTGCATACTTTGAGTGTCTTAATGAATTAAAATTAATAGTGGATTTGATATATGAGGGTGGGATTATAAATATGTGGAGAGGGGTAAGTGATACCGCCAAATATGGTGGTTTAACTGTAGGTCCTAAGATTATCACTAAAGAGGTAAAGGAACTTATGAAGAAGGCATTAGAGAGGGTGCAAAATGGAGAATTTGCTAGAGAATGGGTATTAGAGAATAAGTCAGGACAAGTAGTTCTTAAAGCTAGTATTGAAGCAGCTGAAAATCATCCTATAGAGAAAGTTGGGAAAACCTTAAGAGATATGATGCCTTGGATAAAGAGGGGAGAGTAATGAGAAAGATATTTATATTTGATACAACTCTCAGAGATGGTGAACAGACTCCTAGAGTTACGCTTGAACCTCAAGAGAAGCTTAGGATTGCCAAGCAGCTTGAGGAGATGGGAGTAGATATTATAGAAGCTGGATTTCCTATTGCGTCTCCAGGTGACGTAGAGGCAGTTACTATAATCTCTAAAGAGATAAAAAACAGTACAGTATGCGGATTGGCTAGATCTATAAAAAAAGATATAGATACTGCTTGGTCTGCACTTCAGTATGCTAAGAGACCAAGAATACATGTGTTTATCGCTACCAGTGACATACATATGAAGTATAAACTGAAGAAAACTAGAGAAGAGGTATTGGAACAGGCAGTAGAAGCGGTAAAATATGCCAAATCTCTCTGTGAAGACATAGAATTTTCTGCTGAAGATGCTACTAGGTCGGATCCAGCCTTCTTAAGAGAGGTCTTTTTAAGAGTAATAGAGGCTGGTGCTACAGTTATAAATGTTCCCGATACAGTGGGCTACTGTGTGCCAAGTGAGTTTGGAAATCTTATAGCTCAGATAAGAAGTTATGTTCCAGAGGATATTATATTAAGTGTTCACTGTCATAATGATTTAGGACTTGCTACTGCCAATTCTCTGATGGGAATACTTAATGGGGCGAATCAGGTGGAAGTAGCTATGAATGGCCTAGGAGAAAGGGCAGGGAACGCAGCTTTAGAAGAGGTAGTAATGGCTATAAAGACAAGAAAAGATATGTTTAATGCATACGCTGATATTAAGACAGAGTATATTACAAGTCTAAGTAGACTTGTAAGCGGACTTACGGGCATACCAGTCCAACCGAATAAGGCTATTGTTGGCATTAATGCCTTTGCTCATGAAGCTGGAATCCATCAAGATGGTATACTCAAAGAGAGAAGTACTTATGAGATAATGAACCCTAAAGATATTGGGCTAGACTCTTCTGAGATAGTTCTGGGTAAACATTCAGGAAGACATGCTCTTAGTGAAAGGTTAAAACAGTTGGGTTATGTACTTTCAGAGGAAGAATTGAATAGAGTTTTTGAAAAATTTAAAGTTCTTGCGGATAAGAAGAGAGAAATTTTGGATAGAGATCTTATAGCACTTTTAGAAGAAAAGCGAGTAGAACTACCTGTATATAGACTTGTAAATATGGAAGTGACTACTAAGATAAATAATAGCTCCTATGCACAGGTAGATCTTGAAAGGACTGATGAAAAATACCATGGGGAAGCTGAAGGAGATGGACCTGTAGAGGCTCTTTTCAATGCTATAGAGAATGCAATTAATATGCACTTTGAACTTATAGATTTTTCTTTAAAGTCTGTTACTGCTGGTAAAGATGCTTTAGGAGAGGCTTTGGTTAAGCTTAAGAAAGACGGAGAGGTCTATTCTGGTAGAGGTATAAGTAAGAATATCCTTGAGGCAAGTGTTATAGCATATATAAATGCTATAAATAGAGCCCTTGCCTAATATCTATTAGATTGATATAATCTATAATAGGAAAAAAGATATGGGAATGACTCTTACAGAAAAGATTATTTCTTCTCATACTAATAAGGATGAGGTTCATAGTGGGGAATTTGTAGTAGCCAAAGTTGATTTTTCTCTTGCTAACGACATAACTGGTCCATTAGCCATTAAGGAATTTGAAAAAATAGGGGTAGGTAAAGTCTTTGATAACGAAAGAATAGCCCTTATCCCTGACCACTTTACTCCTAATAAGGATATTCCTAGTGCCGAGCAGTGTAAAATAGTTAGAGAATTTGCCCGTAAGATGAATCTTAAATATTACTATGAGGTGGGACGAGTAGGTATTGAGCATGCCCTTTTACCTGAGGAAGGATTGGTAGTTCCGGGAGATATAGTTATAGGCGCAGATTCACATACCTGTACTTATGGAGCCTTAGGAGCCTTTTCTACAGGGGTCGGGAGTACAGATGTTGCAAATGTCTGGGCTACAGGAGATATATGGCTTAGAGTACCTGAAAGTATAAAGTTCGTACTCTACGGTAAACCTAGGAAGTGGGTTACAGGTAAAGATATTATTCTAAACATTATTGGACGTATAGGGGTAGAGGGAGCAAATTATATGGCTATGGAGTTTTCAGGAGAGGCTCTAAAGTGCATCTCTATGGATTCAAGGTTTACCATATGTAATATGGCTATTGAAGCTGGAGCAAAGAACGGTATTGTTCCTTTTGATGAAGTCACAGCTGAATATATAAAAGGTAGAAATAAAAGGCCTTACAAAATATATCTTCCTGATGAGGATGCAGAATACAAAGAGATAGTGGAGGTAGATGTCTCAAGTATTCCCTTAGAAGTTGCTCTTCCCCATCTACCTTCAAATGTAAAACCAGTGGAAGATATTGGTGATATATTTATAGATCAGGTTGTTATAGGATCCTGTACGAATGGACGGATGGAGGACCTAAGGATAGCAGCTCAGATTTTAAAAGGGAAAAAAGTCCATCCGTATGTTAGACTGATAGTCATACCTGCAACCCAAGAGATATATTTACAAGCACTTAAAGAGGGACTTATAGAGACCTTTATCTCTGCTGGTGCTAGTGTTTCTACCCCTACCTGTGGTCCATGCCTAGGAGGGCATATGGGGATACTTGCTAAAGGTGAGAGGGCTTTAGCTACTACAAATAGAAATTTCATAGGGAGAATGGGACATCCAGAGAGCGAAGTCTATCTATGTGGACCGGCTGTTGCTGCTGCTTCTAGTATAGCAGGAAAGATAACAGTCCCATATGATTAGACCTCTTTCTACATTAAAAGTAGGAGAAAAGGGTAAGATAGTTAAGTTAGTAGGTGGAATTGGGATGGTTAAGAGGCTCTCAGATTTGGGGTTTGTCCCTGAACAGGAGGTAGAAGTTGTAAGGTCTGCACCTCGAGGTCCTATAGCTATAAGAGTGAAGGGAACTGTATATGCTCTTGGTAGAGGGGTTGCAGACAAGATATATGTTGACGATATCTAGTGAGAAAGCGGACTCACATATATTAAACAAGGAGATTACAATCGCTCTTGCCGGTAATCCTAATGCCGGTAAGAGCGTGGTTTTTAATCAGCTTACTGGTGGTAACCAGATTATAGGTAACTGGCCTGGGAAAACGGTAGAGAGAACTGAGGGTTGGATGAGGTATAAGGGGAGAAGGATAAGGATAGTAGATCTCCCCGGTATTTATAGCCTTTCAACTTATACAGAAGAAGAGTTAATAGCTAGAGAATTTATTATCTCTGGTACACCAGATGTGATAGTAAATGTAATAGATGCATCCCTTTTGGAGAGAAGCCTCTTTTTGACCCTACAACTTCTAGAGATGGAGAAACCTTTAGTCTTGGCTGTAAATCAGCTTGATGTGGCAGAATCAAAGGGATTAAAGACAGATATAAGTGTCCTTTCTAAGTTGTTAGGAGTACCAGCTGTTGGCATTATTGCCACCAAAGGAACTGGGCTTAATAGACTTTTGACTACCACTATAGAGCTAGTAGACAAGAAAGAGAGAGTTGTACCACCAACATACGGGGGAGAGATAGAACAGAGTATACAGGAATTAATAAGACTACTAGATGAATTTTATTCGGAGTATCCTACGAGATGGCTGGCTATAAAGCTCTTAGAGAAGGATGAGTGGTTGAAAAATCTTAACTTACCTGGAGAAATCTTAAGTCAGGCAGAGAAGATAAGATTAGAACTTGAAAAGACACATAAAGAACCGATAGAAGTGGTAATATCTTCTGAAAGATATGCTTTAGCTAGCCGTATTGCTAGAAGTTCACAATTCTATGAAAAGAAGAGAAGGACAATTCTACAAAATCTAGATACAATCCTTCTTCACCCTGTCTTAGGTTATGTATCAATGCTTACTTTTCTTTTTATAGGATTTATAGTGTTGTTTAAGGTTGGAGCTATAGGATCTTCCCTTTTAGAACAACTCTTTTCTAACCTAGAACCCTTAGTTATTAGTATCCCTCTTCCAGAGACTCTTAGACATCTTTTATGGGATGGAATACTGAGCGGATTTATCTCAGGCGTGACAATAGCATTACCCTATATACTTCCCTTCTATATCTTTCTTTCCTTTTTGGAGAATAGTGGCTATCTAGCAAGGATTGCCTTTCTGACAGATAGTATCATGCACAAGCTTGGACTCCATGGTAAAGGAACTATTCCAATTATTATGGGATACGGATGTAATGTCCCGGCAGTTTTAGGTACTAGAATTCTAGAAAGTAGAAGGGAAAGGATTATAGCTAGTTTTCTCTCTACACTTATACCATGTTCTGCTAGGACGGTTGTCATACTAGGGTTAGTAGGTATCTTTTTAGGGGTAAAGTGGGCACTACTTATATATCTTTTAGACCTAGTTATTATCTATATAGTTGGGCTTTTTATGAATAGATACTATCCTGGGGAGACACCTGGACTTATAATGGAAGTCCCAGACCTTAGGATACCTGTTCTTAAGCCAACCTTAAGACAATCCTGGTTTAGAATTAAGGAATTCCTTTATATAGCGCTTCCTTATATGATACTAGGATCAGTAGCTTTAGAATTAATAGACCTATTGGGTTGGTCTAATATAATAAACAAAATTCTGAGTCCTATCATTGAACATTGGCTTGGTTTGCCTCCTATTACTGGAATAGTTCTGATATTTGGGTTGTTGAGAAAAGAATTGACACTAATTTTGCTGTCTACATTTAGTGGAACAACTAATTTTTCTCTGGTCTTAAACCCTAGACAGATGTTCGTGTTTTCGTTCTTTGTAACCTTATACGTACCATGTTTAGCTACTATAGTGGTTCTTAAAAAGGAATTGGGTAATATTACTGCCTCTATTCTTGTAATAATGGAAGTCTTTTTGTCTATATTGCTTGCCGGATTACTAAATCAGTTCTGGTTATATATAGCTAGATGATTAAAGTCTCATATGTTTGAGGAGGTGAAGCTATTTGTCAATAGTAACTATATCAAGAGAGGTAGGTAGTAGTGGAGATGAGGTAGCCCATAGGTTATGTGAAATATTAGGCTATCGTTACTTTGATAAGTCTCTTATGACTGAAGTAGCTGTCAAGATGGGAATATCTGAGGCAGAGGTCATTGACTACTCTGAGGATAGCTATAAACTCCGCTCTTTTATAGATAATCTCTTTAGACGTCGTGAACCCTTAGCTACTATAACAGTTAGAGGAACTAATTCTGCCGGAGAAATAACCCATATGACAGAAGTCTTAGATGAAGAGAGGGCTCTAAAGCTTATACAGAGAACTATAGAAAGATTAAGAGAAAGAGATAATGTTGTTATTGTAGGTAGAGGTAGCCAGGTAATACTTAGAGATGCTCCTGGCGTACTTCATGTAAGGATAGTTGCTCCTATAGAACAGCGTATAAGTTATATAATGATAAACCGTAGTCTTACTAGAAGCGAAGCTAGAGAATATATAGAGACTAAAGATAGGGCATCTGCAGAGTATCTAAGAAGATTCTACGGGGTAGATTGGAGCGATCCGTCTCTCTATCATCTGGTAATAAATATGGGTAGATGGAATGTAGACGAGGCGGTAGAGATTATTCAATATG
Source organism: bacterium (assembly GCA_049970495.1). GTDB lineage: Bacteria > DUMJ01 > DUMJ01 > DUMJ01 > DUMJ01 > DUMJ01. Next base: position 8,358 of record JBMFMV010000050.1, on the reverse strand, counting down.
CACTAAAGAAAGTGCAGAGTTAATAGGGTATTTTCTGTATAAACAAAAGGAAGCAAAAGCTAAAGGGTTAATTCTTCTATTATTATCTCCTTCTTGATCCTCTCTACGTCTTCTATCTTAAAAATACATGCTCCAAATTCCAACGTATTTGCTGTTCCACATGCCATAGCTAATTTTAAGATGTCTATTATACCAACCCCCAAAGTCTTTCCATATATTAGTCCCCCTAAAAATGCATCTCCTGAACCTATGGCATAGTGTGAATGAATTTTTGTATTTTTGCCAATTATTAGCTTATCGCTAGAGACAAAAATAGCGCCCTTTTCACCTCTAGTGATAAAAAGCCACTTTGTCCCAAGTTTTGATAGAGAAAGATAGAATTCTCTCAAAGCTCTTTTATCTTCTAGATTTACTCCAAAGGCTTCTCTAATCTCGTTCTCATTTACCTTTATACAGGTCGGACCTAAACTGACACAGTCTTTAAGAATCTCTCCACTTGTATCTATAAAGATCTCTTTCCCTTTGGCCTTGAAGATACTAAGCAAATCTTTTATCTTTTCCGGCGGAAAACTTGGAGGAGCTCCTCCGGATAAAATTACCGTTTTTGCAGTATTAATATATTTACTAGTTATAAACTTTATGAAGCCGTTTATTTCTTCTTCCGTAACCTTTGGTCCTTGCTCATTTGTAATTGCTCCTATTCCAGTTGATTCTTCATAGGTGGCATATGCTATCCTTGTCTCATCTTTTATCCAGAAATAGTCATTTGGTATACCTTCTTTGTCTAGCAGTTTTTTCATAATTGTGCCTATTGTCCCACCTAAAATTCCAGAACAGATAAAATCTCTATAGCCAAGAATCTTCAATGTTCTTCCTAGATTAGCACCTTTACCCCCTGGTAATACTATCAATCCCTTTGCCTTATTAACACCGTAAGGGTTATATTTATCTACTATAGCGGTCCTGTCTAACGCAGGATTAAGATTTATGATTAAAGTCTCCATTACACTCTCCTTAAAAACGAGTTTATTCAATAATATGATACAATAATTAATATGGATGAGAGAAGTTTAAGGTTGTGCGAGTTTAATTTTGTCTTAGAAAAGCTAGGAGAGCTAACAGAGACCTCTATGGGAAAACAGTTAGCTCTCAATTTGAAGCCATCCTCTGTAAAAGAGGAGGTAGTTAGGGCTTCTATAGAGACAGAAGAAGCAAAAAAATTGATCTCTTATGAGCCTCCCCCCTCACTTTTTGGCCTAATAGACATAGCCCCCTTAGTCTCTAAGGCGCGGTTAGGGGTTATATTAGAACCACTAGAGTTAATGAATATAGGAGAGTTTATTTCTAGATTACCTCTAGTAAAGAGATATGTTAAAGGGAATCCATTCTTTAAGGAGATTTCAGATAAGATTCCTAATCTGTCCCCTTTAGAAGAGGATATAAGGAGAGTTATAGATGATGATGGGAATATAAAATCTAACGCCTCTTCAAAGCTTGTGGCTATAAGAAGAGGAATAGCTAAATTGGAAGAATCTATCCGGTCTTACTTAGAGAATCATATAGCCAAGAATTGGAAAGACATTGTACAAGAAGACTATATAACAATAAGAAACAGTAGATATGTTATTCCCATAAAGTCTTCTTATAAGAAGGCTATTAAGGGTATCGTTCATGATGTTTCTCAAAGCGGTAACACAATCTTTGTAGAGCCTTACGATGTGGTAGATATGAATAACAATCTCCAAGAACTAAGAAAAGAAGAAGAGTATGAAGTTCAGAGAATTTTAAAAGAGCTATCAACTAAAATTGCCTTTTATAGTGAAGAACTTCTTACTGGTAGAAATATAATAGCCCATATAGACTTTATATTTGCTAAAGCCAGACTGTCTCTGACTTGGGATTGCATAACTCCTGTATGGGTGGATAAGCCAGTAGTAAAGTTTAGATCTGCTAGACATCCTATCTTGGGAAAGAGGGCAATTCCTATAGATGTAGAGGTAGGAGAAAATTTTGACATTTTGGTAATAAGTGGTCCAAATACTGGAGGAAAGACTGTTACTTTAAAGACAGTAGGACTATTTATTATGATGGCACAATCGGGATTACATCTTCCGGTAGATTTTGCAGAGATGGGTATATTTAGAAATGTATTTGTAGAGATTGGCGATGAACAGAATATCGTGCAGGACCTTAGTAGTTTCTCTGCGCATCTAACTCATCTTATCCCATTTATAGAGAAAGCAGATAAAGATATTATGGTTTTAATAGATGAGCCTGTCACTGGTACTAGCCCTAGAGAAGGTTCTGCTTTAGCTATTAGTATCTTAGAAGCCCTTAGGAATAAAGAGGCAAAAGTTATAGTTGCTAGTCACTATGATGAGTTGAAAATGTGGGCTAGTAAAACAGAAAGGGTTATGAATGGAGCTATGGAATTTGACCCTGATACATTTCTTCCAACCTATAAGCTTCGTATAGGTAGGCCAGGAGTAAGTAATGCGTTTGTCATAGCAAGGAAACTAGGATTAGATGAGTCTATAATAAAGAGGGCAGAAAGCTTTCTCTCTAGCGATGAGTTAAACCTTAGTAAACTTTTGAGTCAGATAGATCAACTAGAAAAGGATCTTAGAATAGAGTTGGAAAGGGCTAAAGAAGAAAGAACTAGATATGAAGAATTAAGAAATAGATATGAAAAGCTATTAGAAGAGATGTCTTTACAGCAAAAAGCTATAATTAGAAGAGCAAGAGAAGAGGCTAGAGAGTTAGTGGTTAGGACAAAGATACGTTTGGACGAGATATATGAGAAGGCAAAATCTGTATCCAATAAAAAAGAGATACTCTCAATAAAAGAAGAATTGAAAAAGTTAGAACCTATTCAAGAAGACTTAGAGGTTAAAGGGAATAGGCTAGAAAATCCCCAGATAGGGATGACAGTATTTATCTCGTCCTTAAGACAGAATGGCGAAGTTGTAGATGTAAATGGAGATAAGGTTACTGTGCTTGTAGGGAAGGCGAAGATAGAGGTTCCTAAGAATGAAATCTATACATCTGAGACAGAAAAGAAGTCATTTATTAGCGATAATGTAGCGAAGATTAAAAAGATCAAGGCAGAAAATATTTCTAACCGTCTCTATATAAGACAGCTTACAGTTGAAGAGGCGTTATATAAGCTAGAAAGATACATTGACGATGCGGTATTAGCTGGGATCTCTCCTGTCTACATAATCCATGGTAAGGGTGAGGGGGTTTTAAGGAGGGCAGTTGCAGACTTCCTTAAGAATCATCCGATGGTAGAATCTTTTAGATTGGGAGAATATTTTGAAGGTGGTTGGGGCGTTACTGTAGCTTATTTAAAGGGACTGTGATAAACTAATATAATAAGCCTAATCTAGGAGGGCTAAGTTGGAAGAGATAAAAGAAGTTTTCCTTAAGTTATCTAAAGAGAAGGGGATAAGATATGGAGAATTGAGGATAGAAGAATCAGAGGTGACAAGTATAAGTTTTAGAGGGAAGGAGTTGGAAGAACTTTCAGTATCTAAATCTAGAGGGGGAAATATAAGAATTCTTGGTAGATACGGTTGGGGTTTTGTATCATTTAATGATATTGACCCTAAAAGTATAAGAGAGTATTTTGAACAGGCATACAGAGCTAGTAATCTTATAGTGGGAGAAGAGTTAGACATTGAGTATTCTGTGCCTATAGTAGATAAAGTAGTAATCCCTATGAGTAAGGACTTTAGAGGTGTTCCTTTAGATGAAAAGAAAAAACTCTTAAGTGAGTATAATAATATTATGCTATCTTTTAGTCCTAAGATACAGAGCACTCAAGTTAGGTATAATGACCGTTTCAGTAAGAAATATTTTATCAATACAGAAGGGATAGATGTAGTACAAGAGAGAGGAGATTTATCCGGAGTCTTAGTTGCGCTAGCTAAAGAAGGTGATTTGGTAGAGCAGTATCACTATTCTTTAGGAGGTATAGAAGGTTTTCAGATAATAGAGGGGCTTCATGATAAAGCCCTTCATACAGCAGAAATGGCAGTTAAACTATTGTCTGCACCAGTAGTTAAGGGTGGAGAGTATACGGTAGTATTAGATCAGAGGCTTGCAGGAGTTTTTATTCATGAAGCTTTTGGACATCTTAGTGAGGCTGATCATGTATATGAGAATGAAAAACTAAAAGAACTTATGGTTATCGGTAAGAAATTTGGTCCTGATTTTCTTAATGTTGTAGATGACCCTACATATCAGGGGTTGAGAGGTTCTTACAAATATGATGACGAGGGTATACCGAGCAAGAAGACCTATCTTATAAGGAATGGAGTTCTCTCTGGGAGACTTCACTCTAGAGAAACAGCTAAAAAGATGGGAGAGCCTATAACTGGTAATGCAAGAGCTATAAATTATAGATTTCAACCTATAGTTAGAATGAGCAATACTTATATAGAACCTGGGAATTATTCCTTCGAAGAACTTATATCGGACATAAAATATGGTATATATGCAGTAGGAGCCTATGGAGGGCAGACTTCTATGGAAATGTTTACCTTTAGCGCACAAGAAGGCTATATTATTGAAAATGGAAAAATTGGAGATATGGTGAGAGATGTAGTATTAACTGGTAATGTATTTATTACACTTCAGAATATAGAGGGTGTAGGGAACGACTTGAAATTTAGCCAGGGAGGTGGATGTGGAAAAGGAGGGCAGTCTCCTCTTCCTGTTTCTACCGGGAGCCCTCACATTAGGATCAGAAATGTTGTAATAGGGGGAAGATAAAAATGGAAGAACTTATTAGGAAACTTAAAGATGAGTCTATAGAAGGAGATGTATTTTCTAGAAGAGGAGTATCTACTTTAGTCACATTTGAAGCTAATAAACTAAAATCCATAGAGTCTAGTGAAAGTTCTGGAGTAAGTCTTAGGGTGGTTATGGATAAAAAAATAGGCTATGCCAGTCAGTATGGTATCTATGAACCAGAGTGGCTTTTAGACAAAGCTAAAGCTACTGCTAATATAGAAACCAAGTTAAAATTACCAGAGGGCCTAAAAATGAGAGAGGAATCTTATGATGAGAGTTTGGATGGGGTCTCAATAGAATATTTGACAAACCTAGGCAAGGGCATAGTAGAGAAGATTCTTAATTCTTATCCAGAGGTTATATGTAATGTTGAAATTAGTAAAGATAAGGGAGAAACTCTATTGGTAAATACCAGTGGAGTAAATTGTATTAGGAAAAAGGTTTCTTTAGGGGTAGGTGTTCATATAAATAGGATAAAAGGAACCGATATGTTAGATGTATATGAAGAGATTACTGTAAAAAGGCTTGATAATATAGACACGGATAGATTAGTTTCTAAGATGTTCTATGCTCTAAATGCCAGTGAAAATATTGTGAAACCTTCTAAGTCTCAAGTTCCAGTCATCTTTACCCCGAAGGCAGTTTATGTGCTTCTTCTCCCTATTATCTCTGCACTAAGCGGAAAGATATTGCTTATGGGGGCTTCTCCTCTTCAAGACAAAGTGGGGAAGCTATTTTTTGATAAGAAGTTTACCCTTATAGATGATCCAGCTAACTCTGAAGGTTTGGCTAAAACCTCCTTTGATGATGAAGGAATGCCTACTAAAACCTTGCCCTTAGTAGACTCAGGGGTCGTTGGAGAGTTCTATTTCGACTTACACACCGCTTCTCTTTTAGGAAAAGAGGCAAATGGACATGGTTTTAGGGGTGGCTTAAGTCAACCTTCTCCAGGACTTACAAACCTTATAATAAATCCTGGTGACAGTAGTATAAAAGATATTATTTCTTCTTTCGAAGAGGTTATAGTAGTAGACCAGATGATGGGGGTAGGGCAGGGTAACATACTTAGTGGAGAATTCTCTGTAAATATACACTTAGGTTTCTTATACAGAAAAGGGGAAGTTGTAGGAAGAGTAAAAGATTCTATGGTGGCTGGTAATGCATATAAGGCTTTAAGTAATATTGCTGCTCTAAGTAGTGAAAGAGAATGGATAGAGGGAAGTCTATATACGCCTTATATCTGTATCCCAGAACTTACAGTGGTATCTAAGGAGTAGGAGGTGTTTACTATGTCAGGTAGAACTACTAGATTTATAGTCACTGTAGCTATACTATTGGTAATAGCTCTTGTTTTATGGATTACTCAAATAAAAAGTCCCCCAAAACAACAATCACTGAGTCCTCCGGGAAGTAGTACTCAAATTGCACAGCCCACTGCAAAGTCTACTACTGAAACTAGCTCTAAGGAAGATAAGAGTAAGAAGGAGAAAAAGGCTCCAGATCAGATAGAGTATGAGAAGATTAGACAACTTTTTGTAGATGGTGAGTTAGAAAAGGCTATAGAAGGATTAACTAAGTTTATAGAGAAGAATCCCAAGAGTGAGTGGGCAGATGATGCTCAGTTTGATATAGCTCAGTGCTATGAGCATATGGATGAAAAAGAAAAGGCAGTAAAAGAATATCAAAAGTTAATAGATAAATATCCAAAGAGTGATTTAGTTAATGCTGCTCAATATGCTATAGACCTTCTTGAAGGAAGAGTATCTCAGTATTAAGCAAAATAGGAGGTGTTTGGTATGGAATTGTTTCAGAAGTATTTCAAGCCAGGTATAATACATTTTATGGCTTTTCCTCAAACTATGAGAGGAGAAGGTCCAATATTAGAAACTATAGAGGAGATAGTAAGTGACGAGTTCTTCTCTGCGATAGAGATCTCTTGGATTAAAGATGAAAAGATAAGGGAAGAAGCCAGAAAGCTTATTGAGACAAGCGGTATGACAGTAGCTTATGGAGCTCAACCTAGACTCCTTACACAGAATTTGGATATATCTAGCTTAGATGAGGCTACAAGGACAAGAGCGGTAGAAGAAGTGAAGAGGTCTATAGAAGAAGCTGAATATATAGGTGCTGTTGGAGTAGCTTTCCTAGCTGGGAAAGATCCTGGTCCAGAGAAGAGAGAGCTAGCAAAGGATGCTCTAGTAAAGTCTATATGTGAACTTTGTGATTATGCCAAAACTCATGGTAATCTAAGAGTAGAATTAGAGGTATTTGACTTTGATGTAGAAAAAAATAGCCTTGTAGGACCTTCTATAGTAGCTAGAGAGATAGCACAGAGAATAAAAAGAGAGCGAAAAGACAATTTTGGACTTCTAATCGATTTAAGCCATTTCCCTCAGCAGTATGAATCTATAAGAGACGCAGTATATACCACCGCAGGCTATGTAACCCATGTCCATCTAGGAAATTGCATAATAAAGGATAAATCTCTTCCTGGATATGGAGATCAACATCCTAGGTTTGGTATAAAGGGTGGAGAAAATGGGGTAAAAGAGGTAAGAGAGTTTTTGAGGGCTCTCTTTGATATTGGCTTCTTTGATTCTCAGGATAAGCCTATTGTAAGTTTCGAGGTAAAACCTTTGCCTGGAGAAAATCCAAAGGCAGTAATAGCAAATGCTAAGAGAACTCTTCTAGAAGCTTGGGCGGAATTATAGGAGGGAAATATGGGAGAGATAAAAGTAGGTGTAATAGGTGTAGGAAGTATAGGTAAAGTACATTTACAGGCTTATCAGGCAATACCAGAAGTAAAGGTAGTTGCAGTAACGGATATAGTTGAAGAAAGGGCAAAACAGGTTGCAGAGAGTTTCGGTATCCCTAGATATTATACTGATTATAAAGAGATGTTGGAAAAGGAGAACCTTACCGCTGTAAGTATATGTACTCCTAACTACTTACATTCTCCTATGACTGTAGATGCCCTTAATGCTGGTGTTAATGTTCTATGTGAGAAGCCGATGGCTATAAATGCCAAAGAGGCACAGAAGATGGTCGATGCTGCAAAGGCTACTAAGAAGACCCTTATGGTAGCTCTCTGCTGGAGATTTTCTGATGAGGCTAAAACCATAAAGGAATTTATAAAGCAAGGTTATCTTGGCGATATATACTATGCCAAGGTAGGAATCTTGAGACTTTCTGGTATACCTGGGATGGGTAGTTGGTTTACTAATAAAGAAAAATCTGGTGGAGGACCATTAATTGACCTAGCACCTCATTTTTTAGACCTAGCTATGTGGTTTATGAATCATCCCAAGCCCGTCTCAGTAAAGGGTTATACGTATGCCAAATTTGGCCCCTTCGGTAAGAGAAAGGGTGGATGGGGTATCCCTGAACCTGGTGGAAAGTTTGATGTAGAAGACCTAGGTTGTGCTATTGTTGGTCTTGAAAATGGAGCTACTATTTTTGTAGAGATGAGCTGGGCAAGTAATATAGAGAAGGATACAACTTACTGCACACTGCTTGGAGATAAAGGGGGAGCAGAGATGATGCCTCCAAAGATCTTCACAG
>JBMFMV010000049.1:0-14595 GCA_049970495.1 bacterium | reverse complement strand
GCTCAGATTTTGAACCTGCTTAAAGATTTACAAGAACAATTTGGTATAACTTACCTATTTATAAGTCATGATATTAGTGTAGTACGATATATGGCAGATAGAATAGCAGTTATGTATGCTGGGAAACTGGTAGAAGTAGCTCCTAGAGATGAGCTTCTGACTCATCCTCTGCATCCTTATACTGAAGCTCTTTTAAGTGCGGTTCCAAGAACTGTTACAGGACGTCGTAAAAGGGCTATACTAACAGGTGATCCTCCCGACCCAGCAAATTTACCTAGTGGCTGCGTCTTTCATGTCAGATGCAAATATGCGAAAGACATATGTAGGGAAGAACGGCCTTCTCTTAAATCTATTACTTCTAACCATTATGTTAGTTGTCATCTAGCTGAGGTATTAGCGCTTAAAGGGATAGGTATCTAAATTAGTTTTTAGTTATTCTAAATAATTAGTAAAGGGAGATGATTTTTTATGTTAGATAAGGGAAAAATGGCATGGTGGAGACAGGCAAAGTTTGGAATGTTTATCCACTGGGGATTATATGCTATTCCTGCTGGAATATGGGATGGAAAAGAAATTCCTGGCATTGGTGAGTGGATTATGAAAAGGGCTAGAATTCCTGTAAAAGAATATGAAAAACTAGCCGAAAAGTTTAATCCGACTAAATTTAATGCAGAGGAGTGGGTACAGTTAGCTAAAGATGCTGGGATGAAATATATTGTTATTACTGCCAAACATCATGATGGTTTTGCTATGTACGACTCTCCTTGTTCTAATTATGATATTGTAGATGCTACCCCTTTCAAAAAGGACCCTATGAAAGATTTAGCTAAGGCTTGTGAAGAGGCAGGAATCAAATTCTGTTTTTACTACTCTCACGTTCAGGACTGGCATCATCCTGATGGGGTAGGGAATGATTGGGATTACGACGAGAGTAAGAAAAATTTCGCTAGATATATGGAAGAAAAAGCTAAGCCACAAGTAAGAGAATTATTGACTCAGTATGGTCCTATAGGACTTATATGGTTTGATACACCTATGAATATTTCTAGAGAGCACGCACAAGAGTTTGTAGATTTGGTGAGACAACTGCAACCAGAATGTATAATTAATGGCAGAGTAGGACACGATTTAGGAGATTATAAACAAATGCCTGATAATAGAATACCTGCTATGCCTTATCCTACTGATTGGGAGACTCCAGCTACACTAAATGATACTTGGGGATATAAGAAAAATGATAATAACTGGAAGTCTCCAAAGACAGTTCTTCGTCTATTGGTAGATATCAACAGTAAGGGTGGTAATTATTTATTGAATGTTGGACCTGATGCAGAAGGGGTTATTCCTCAGCCTAGTGTAGATATCCTTCGTACTGTTGGGAGATGGATGAGGAAGAATGGAGAATCTATATATGGTACAATTCCTGTTCCACCTCTACCCTATGTATTGCCATGGGGAGGTGTGACTGCAAAGTCTGGGAAACTTTTCCTTCATATCTTTGACTGGCCCAAAGAAGATAGATTAGTTTTTCACGGGCTTAAGAGTACTGTTAAAAGGGCTTATTTCCTCCCCGATGGTCCTCAGGTTCAATTGAATTTTATTCAGTATTATGAAGCATCTAGAAATGAATATAGGTTAATAATAGATTTGCCAGCTGAACCAAAGGATGAGTTGGATAGTGTTATAACATTAGAGATTGATGGGATACCTGAGATTCAACCCTTGAGTGTATAGAAGGAGGATCTATGGAGAATCTAAATGAATCTTCTAAGAAATATCTCCCTACATGGGAATCTATAAGGACCCATGAGCTTCCTAAGTGGTATGATGATGCAAAATTTGGTATTTTTATTCACTGGGGATTGTACTCTGTCCCAGCCTATGCTCCTCCTTCAGGGGAGCTGGGTAGTATAGATTGGTCTAAGTGGTTTTATATGAACCCATATGCTGAATGGTACTTAAATTCTATTAGACTTAAATCTAGTGATACCTGGGAATATCACAAGAAGAAGTACGGAGAAAATTTTGACTATGAACTCTTCTCTTATATGTGGAAAGCGGAAATGTGGGACCCTAATGAATGGGCGCAAATATTTAAGGAGATAGGGGCTAGATATGTCGTTTTGACTGCCAAACATCATGATGGTTTCTGCCTTTGGCCTAGTAAGTATACCGATTATAACTCCTATCAGAGAGGTCCTAGGAGAGATATTGTAGGAGAATTAACAAGTGCGGTTCGCTCACAAGGTATAAGGATGGGATTATATTATTCTGGAGCTTTAGATTGGAGATATACAGAACAACCAATTACTTCTCTTGAAGACCTTCTTTACATAAGACCCCATACGTATGCTTACGCTGATTACGCATATAATCAATTGATAGAATTGATTGATAGGTATAAACCTTCAGTTCTTTGGGGAGATATAGGTTGGCCTGAGAAAGGAAGAGAAGATCTGAAATATGTCTTTGCTCATTATTATAATACCGTTTCTGAAGGTGTAGTAAACGACCGTTGGGATGGAGTTTGGAAAGATTTTTCCACTAAGGAATATCAATTTAGCATTTCTCCTGTCCAGGGGAAATGGGAAATGACTAGAGGTATAGGTTTTTCTTTCGGTTACAATGCAAATGAGGGTCCAGAACATATCATTTCCGAGAGAGATTTAATAGAACTTTTAGTGAAGACAGTAGCAAATGGTGGTAATTTACTATTAAATATAGGTCCCAAAGCCGATGGAACGATTCCTGAATTACAGCTTCAGAGACTTAGACAATTAGGAAACTGGCTAAAGGTAAATAGTGAAGCTATATATTCTACTAGACTTTGGGTAAAAACTGAGGGTGAGAGTCTAGAGGGTAATAGAGTCTACTTTACAAATAGAGATAATAACCTATATATAACAGTATTTGATCCTTTGAAAAATAGGACAGTTACCATAGATGAAGTTATAATTGCAAAGCCTTTCGAAGTTCAGATACTTGGGATTAGTCAGGCTGCGAAGTTCGAATATGATGAAAAGATTAGAAGGCTTATCGTTCTCTTTCCGGAAGAATATCAGGATGCAGTAGCGTATGTAATAAAGGTTACTGCTGAGCTTATCCAAGCGGAGGATTAAAGGGATGGAAATAAGTAAAAGAGACAAATCTATACTTAGAGAGTTGGCTTACCAGTTAGCAGATATAGCATCATTACCTATCCAAAAGGAAAAAGCCGAGATGTGGAAGAGACTTAATAAGCTAGAAGATGTTAAACCTATGGTTTGGATCAATGAGATACCTTGGCAGGAGATGAATGTAGATGATGAGCTTACACTTCAATGTGAAAGCAAGTTTTGTAAAAGGATAGAGCAAGAGCTTCGTCAAACAATATACCAATGGAGACATTTGAGGGCTGATATGGTAGTTGAACCAAAGATCTATTGTCCTCTTGTGATCTATGATTCAGGATTTGGGATATCTGAAGAGTCAGATGTTGCAAGTATCGATTCCAATAATCCCGTAGTTTCAAGACACTTTCATCCTCAGATACAGGGTGAGGAAGACCTCGAGAAGATAAAGTATCCGGTAGTTATCTATGATGCCGAAGCAACTGAAGAACGTTATCAACTTATGTGTGATATCTTTGATGGGATATTGCCTGTTGAGAAAAGAGGAGCACCTGGATTCTGGTTTGCACCTTGGGATGAACTTGTTACCTGGTGGGGGGTAGAAAAGCTTATGATTGATCTTGTAGAGAGGCCGGACCTTGTTCATAAAGCTATAGCTAGGTTAGTAGATGCGCATTTACATAGACTTGACCAGTATGAATCCATGGGATTACTCTCACTAAACAACGGTCCAATAAGGGTAGGTTCTGGTGGATACGGATATACAGACGAATTGCCTAAGCCAGGATTTGATCCAGAACATGTTAGACCAATTGATCTTTGGGGATGCGCTACCGCCCAGATTTTTGTTGCGGTTTCACCCCAGATGCATGAGGAGTTTGCGGTTAAATATGAAAAGAGATGGTTAGATAGGTTTGGATTAGCCTACTATGGATGCTGTGAGCCATTACATAGGAAGATGGATATGCTAAGAAGAAATATCTCCAACTTAAGGAAGGTATCGATGAACTATAGAGTGAATGTAGACGAAGCAGTAGAGGCAGTAGGAAGAGACTATGTATTTTCTTATAAACCAAATCCAGCAGTATTGGCAGAGGCGATTTGGAATGTAGAAAAGGCTAAAGCTGAACTTGAGTATGTTTTAAAGAGGGCTAAGGAGAAAGGTTGCATAGTAGAGATTATAATGAAAGATATAAGTACGGTTAACTATAAGCCACATAGATTATGGGAATGGGCTGAAATGGCAAGTAGGCTCACAGAGGAATATAGCTAGGTTCTACTGTTTTTATCATATAATTATGAGAGAGGTATTAATATGAGGAATCTTGAGGAGATTATGAGTATATTGTCCTATTACAAAAAGGAATTAAAAATAAAATACGGTGTTAGAGAGATAGGTATTTTTGGTTCTTACGTAAGAAATGAACAAGGGCGAGCGAGTGATATAGATATCTTAGTTGAGTTTGAAAAAACTCCGTCGCTTCTTGAATTTATTAATCTTGAAAATTATCTTTCAGATATTTTAGGTGTTAAAGTTGATCTTGTTATGAAAGACTCTTTAAAACCAAATATTGGTAGGCATATTCTAGATGAGGTTATTTTAGTGTGAAAAGAGATGCGTTAGACTATATCAATGATATATTAACAGAGTGTGAATATCTCTTAAAATCCTCAGCTAACATTGAATATTGTCGATTCATTCAGGAAGAGCATTTAAAAAGAGCTTTTGTTAGAAGTCTAGAGGTTATAGGTGAAGCTACCAAAAAGATTCCACTAGAAATCAGAGGAAAATATCAAGAAATTCCTGGAGAGATACGGCAGGGATAAGAGATAAATTAATACATGAGTATTTTGGTGTTAATTATGCAGTTGTATGGAAAACGATTATAGAGGATATTCCAGAGATTTATAAGATGTTTAAGAAAGTTTTGGAAGAAATTAATAAAACCTAAAAATGTAGGAGGTAGACACTATGGATAGGATGGATTGGTGGAGACAGGCAAAGTTTGGGATGTTTATTCACTGGGGAGTTTATAGTATCCCCGGTAGAGGGGAGTGGGTCATGTATCAGGAGAGAATCCCTAAAGAGGAGTATAGAAAACTGGCAGATAAATTCAATCCAGAGAAGTATAATCCTGAAGAGTGGGTAAAACTTGCCAAAAAAGCAGGAATGAAGTATATAGTTTTAACTACAAGGCACCATGATGGATTCTCTCTATTTGATAGTAAGGTGAGTGATTTTACTGCCCCTAAGAGTGCTGCTAAGAGGGACCTTATAAAAGAGTATGTAGAAGCATGTAGAAAGTATGATATGAGAATTGGCTTCTATTATTCTTTACTCGATTGGAGATATGATGCCTATTTCAAAGGTCCTAAGAATGATCCGGAAGGTTGGAAAGAACTTGTGCAATATATACACACCCAAGTTGAAGAGCTTATGACAAACTATGGAAAGATTGATATCCTCTGGTATGATGGAGGCTGGCCTTATACTGCGGAAGATTGGCAGTCTCAGAAGTTAAATGAAATGGTAAGAAGACATCAACCAGATATAATTATAAACAATAGGAGCCAATTGCCAGAGGATTTTGATACTCCTGAGCAGTATATCCCTGGTCACTTCCCTGCTCCTAATGCCCCCCAAAGAGACTGGGAATCCTGCATGACACTAAATGACCATTGGGGATACTGTAAAGGTGATAATAACTGGAAATCTCCTCAGGTGATTATTTGGAATCTAGCTAGGTGTGCCTCTGGAGGAGGGAACTATCTTTTGAATGTTGGACCAAAACCTGATGGAACAATTCCAGAAGAGTCGATTAAAATACTAGAGGAAGTTGGAAAATGGATGGAAAAGAACGGAGAAAGTATCTATGGTACAGTAAGGACAAAGGTTGGATTTCCTCATGGAGTAACTACATTAAAAGATAACAAACTCTATATTCATGTATTTTACTGGAATGAGGAGTTTGCCCTAGCTCCATGCAAGATTAATATAAAGAAAGCCTACTTTTTAGAGACTAAAGAAGAGGTGAAGTTTACAGTAAAAGGAGAGAGAATTATCTTCTCTAACTTACCTGAGAAGGCTCCAGATCCACTAGATACAGTAATCGTCTTGGAATTTGAAGGGGATATAACTGCATTAGATTCATTTAGACCATTTGATTAGAAGGTTAACTATGGGAATCTTAGACCTTTTTAGATTAGATGACAGGAATGCCATAGTTACTGGCTCTGCACAGGGGCTAGGTAAAGCTATGGCTCAAGCCTTGGGGGAGGCTGGAGCTAATGTCGCTATTGTTGATATTAATATAGAGCTGGCTATACAAACTGCAGAAGAACTTTCTAAGAAGCTAGGTAGAAAGTTCATAGCAATCCAGGCAGATGTTACCAAAGAAGAAGATGTAAATCGTATGGTAGAAGAAGTTGTTACCAATTTGGGCCATATAGATATCTTGGTGAACAATGCAGGTATTGTAAGACACGCTCTAGCAGAAATCATGACTAAGAAGGATTGGGATGATGTTATAGCTGTAAATCTTACAGGGGTGTTTCTATGTTCCCAAGCTGTTGGTAGACATATGATAGAACGCAGACAGGGTAGAATTATAAATATTGCATCCATGTCAGGACTTATAGTAAATTATCCACAGCCGCAGGTTGCATATAATGCATCTAAAGCTGGTGTCATTATGCTTACGAAGTCTCTTGCTGTCGAGTGGGCTAAGTATAATATCAACGTAAATGCCATAGCTCCAGGCTATATGAAGACAGCAATGACAGCTCCATTCTTCGAGAAAGAGGAATATCGCAAGGCATGGCTTGAGCCAACACCTATGAAAAGACCTGGGGAACCGGAAGAATTGGGAGGGGCAGTTGTCTATTTAGCTTCAGATGCTTCAAGTTTTATGACGGGCCAAGTCTTAGTGATAGATGGGGGTTATACCCTTCTATGAGCAAAGAGATTGCCTTAAACACAATATATCTTAAAGAGACTCCAAGAATAGCACATACGGAATATAGTATAAACTATCATACTGAGTACATTTTAAAAAAGACGGGAGCTAAAGAAGTAGATCTTACTACCATGAGAAAATTTTTTGACATCTGGTTGATAGATTTTCTATGGAACACAAACGATGGACTTCATGGCAATTGGGAAAACTTTGGACGAGCTACTGATATGGGGCATGCGGAATATGCTATTAATGGGAGTGATAAAAGGATTCCAAAGGAATGCCCATTTAAGACACCTGAAGAGGTATGGGCTTTCGATGCAGTAGCAGAGTATGGATTGCCAGATTTCAATGAACAGGTAGAGGCATATGAGAGTATTATACAGAAGGCTAGAGAAGACTTCCCTGACCAATTAACTACTGGTGGATACTATAAGACTATTGTCTCTGGAGCTATACAGGCATTTGGATGGGAGATGTTTCTCTTGGCACTAACAGATATTAATAAGATGGAAAAGGTTTTAGATAGTTTCTTTCGATTTACTCTCTTCCATATGGAAGCTTGGGCAAAGACAAGTGCAGAGGTAATTATCCAACATGATGATTTTGTCTGGGCAAGTGGGCCATTTATGAGACCAGAGATATATAGAAAAATTATCATTCCTAGATACGCAGAATTGTGGAAGCCGCTTCATAAGGCTGGTAAAAAGGTCCTTTTCTGTTCTGATGGTAACTTTATGGAATTTGCAGAGGATATAGTTAATGCGGGGGCTGATGGATTGATCTTTGAACCCTGTAATGACTTTGGTTTTATGGTAGAAAGATTTGGAGATTCTACTGTCTTAGTTGGAAGTTATGTTGATTGTAGAGACTTAACCCTTGGCAAATGGGATGTAGTAAGAGCCAATATAGATAGAACAATAGAAACAGCCCAAAAATGTAGAGGAGTTATATTTGCAGTTGGGAATCACCTTCCACCCAATATACCTGATGAGATGATGGAGAAGTATATAGAATATTTAAGAGGAAGACTTGTTTCTTCCTAAGTAACTATAATATAGCTACTTAGGAGGTGATAAATTGAAGACAAAAGTTGCTGCCCCTACAGAGGAAGAGGCTATTGAGATACTTAAAAAGGTCAAAGTAGATTTTCTCATTAATGGAGATAAGGACATCCTTTCCTGTAAAAACCTAAAGGATTGGGCCTTCAAAATACTTACACCAAAGGGATTTGTAGAGATAATGGGGGAGAAGATTGATTTCTTTAGGAGGTTCTATGAAGAAATTCAAAGTTCCATTTAAAAAGCCAGAACCAAATTTCTATGAATTTAAAGATGTAATTTTGGGTAAAAAGCCTGCTAGGAGGGTCCACTTTGTGGAGCTATTTCCGGATATAGAGATTATTTGGTATATCACAGAAAGTATCTTGGGGGATGAAATTATTCGTTCTCCTCAAGAAGACTTTAAGGGTTTTTGGAGACAACAGATAAATTTCTGGTATAAGATGGGATATGACTATATCAGAGTTAGCGGAGGACTAACTTTTATTGGACAGAAAAGGAGAGTTACCTCAGATACTGCTATACTTTCTAGGGGTCAGAGGAATTGGATAGAGGAATCTGTTGGGATAATTACTTCCTGGAAAGACTTTGAAGAATATCCATGGCCTAAACCGGAATCTTTTGATTATTCTAATTATGAGTTTGTCTCTGAAAATCTACCGGAAGGGATGAAGATGCTCGTCTGTCCTTCTAGTGGGGTCTTTGAGATTAGCAGTGAATCGCTCTTAGGTTTTGAAGGGATGAGCTATCTATTGTATGAAGACTACGAGCTAGTAAAGGCAGTGTTTGATAGAGTTGGGGAGATAATCTATAGATTCTATGAAAATCTTATTACTCTCGATAATGTAGAAGGGATATTCCAAGGAGATGACCTTGGTTTTAAGACAAGTACCATATTATCTCCAAAATTCTTAAGAGAACTGGTCTTACCTTGGCATAAGAGATATGCCGAACTTGCACACAAGTATAATAAAATGTACTGGTTTCACTGCTGTGGGAATATCTTAGAGATAATCGAAGACCTAATCGATGATGTAAAGATAGATGCCCTTCATTCGTTTCAGGATACAATTATACCGGTAACAGAATTTAAGAAGCTCTACGGTGATAGGGTAGGGGTTTTAGGTGGAGTAGACGTAGATAAACTATGTAGGTTAGAAGAGAAAGAATTGAGAGCTTATGTAAGAGATATCTTAGATAAGTGTATGCCTACTAGATATGCACTAGGTTCTGGTAATACGGTAACAAATTATGTGCCAGTAGAGAATTATCTAATAATGCTTGATGAAGGGGTGAGATACTATGATTGAATTACCCTTTAGGCAGGTTCATCTTGATTTTCATACCTCACCATTGATACCAGATGTAGGGATAGATTTCGACCCTGAGGAATTTGCTAAAATTCTTAAAGAGGCGTATGTCAACTCTATCACAGTCTTTGCCAAATGTCACCACGGTATGTCTTATTATCCTACCAAGGTAGGAGTTATGCATCCTTCACTAAAGAAAGACATCCTCGGCGAGATGGTAGAAGCATGCCATAAAGAAGGAATAAGGGTCTGTGCTTACATTAGTGTAGTATGGGATGAGTATTCAGCTAGTAATCATGGGGACTGGTTACAAGTTAATAAGGATGGGACTTTAGCTGGAAGGCCACCTTTTGGTAATAGAGGTTGGAGATTTTTGTGTATGAACTCTCCATATGTAGATTATGTGGCAGAACAGACAGAAGAGGTGCTTAAACTATACAATGTAGATGGTATCTTCTTCGATATAGTAATGCAAACCTATCCTGGCTGTGTATGTAATCATTGTGTGAAGAGTATGAAAAAACTAGGCCTTGACCCAACAAACGATGCGGATCTTTATAAGCATTCCCAGATGGTGGGCAGAAACTTCATGTCTAGAATGGATAAATTAGTAAAGAGTCTAAAACTAGATGTTAGTGTATTCTATAACTCTAGGCTTAGACTTGAGAGTGACTTTGAACTTGGTATGAGACAAGAATTAGACTATTTTACTCATTTTGAGATAGAGTCTTTACCATCTGGTGGTTGGGGGTACAATCATTTCCCGTTATTTGTTCGTTATTATCAGACTCTTGAGAAAGACCTTCTTGGAATGACAGGGAGATTTCACAAGAGTTGGGCTGATTTTGGAGGATTCAAAAATGAACCTGCTCTAGAGTACGAATGTTTCACCATGCTCTCTTTGGGGGCAAAGTGTTCTGTTGGAGATCAGCTACATCCAAGAGGTAGATTAGATAAGGCTGTCTATAAGCTTATAGGTAGTGTATATAAGAAGGTAGCAGAGAGGGAAGAATGGTGTAAAAATGCCAAACCTCTCTCGGATATAGGAGTCCTTATCTCTAGCTCTTTCTTTAATGATTGGAGAACAGACTCAGATGAAGGGGCTATGAGGATATTGTCAGAGTCTCATTATCAATTCTCTTTTATAGATTCTCAAGAAGATCTATCCAAGTATAAGCTTATAATAGCTCCTGATAGGGTTAATATTGATGAAAAACTGGCTGAGAAGTTAAGGGTTTACTTAAATAACGGTGGGAAGCTCATACTAAGCTATAAATCAGGATTAACTAATGAGAGATTCATTTTTGAAGAGCTAGGTGTCAATTATTTGGGCGATAGTGATTACTGTCCAGACTATTTTAGGGTATTGTTCCCTATCGATAAGGGTATCGAACCTGCAGAGTATGTAATGTATGAAAGAGGGACAAAGATTCAACCTAAGGATGGCGCGCAGATTTTAGCTGAGATCTATCAGCCATACTTTAATAGGACTTGGGAGCATTTCTCTTCGCATGCACAGACTCCCCCAGAGAAGAAGAGTCCATATCCGGCAGTGATTAAGAGGGATAACATAATCTATATCTCCTATCCTATATTTAGAGCCTATTTACTCCATGGAAATCTAGTTTATAAGAAACTAGTGAAAAACTGTATAGATATTCTCTTAGATAAACCCTTACTTATAAGTGATCTTCCTTCTACCGCTAGAGTAACTGTAAATTTACAAAAGTTTGGGGATAAAATCAGAAAGGTAGTCCATATACTTCACTATATACCTGAGAGGAGATGTAGGAGTATAGACATTATAGAGGACGTAATACCCCTCTATAATGTAGGATTAAAAGTGAGGCATGATAGCTATCCTTCTCGATGTTACCTTGCACCTAAGATGAAAGATTTGGATTTTGTGTATAATAATGGTTATGTAGAGTTTACTTTACCAGAGGTAAATGGGTATCAAATAATAGTATTAGAATAAGAAAGGAGTGAGATAATGAGATCAACACCTATTGGAATTGTTATGGTGAATGATGGAAGACCACACGTATATTCTGCTAATGAAGAAGAAAATATGCAGGTAGTTAGAAGATGGGCTGAGGTTATAAAGAAGAACCTAAAGAATATAGATGGTTCTTCTCCAGAGGTAATAATTGCCTCTGAGACTATTAAAAGTGTCAGGACTGCTCAAAAGATAGCGGAAGAGCTCACAAGGGCAAACTGCAAACAGATAATAATGTGCTATAATGTCTGGGACTTTCCTTATCTAGCTTGGCCATTCTTAAACTCTTTAGATAGTAATGTCCCTATCCTGAGTCTATCTAATAATAATGCCCAGTATCCTGGGAATGTAGGACTTCTTGCTACCGATGGAGAGATTAGGCAGACTGGAAGAAGGACTCATAGAATAGTTGGAGACATAGACGATCCTAAGGTTCAGGAAAGGGTTATCAAGTGGCTAAGGGCTTCTCAAGCGGTGACAGCTATGAGGGGAGAGGTCTATGGTCTCTATGGTGGACATTCTATGGGGATGGAGACTGGGTATTTTCATCTTGTTCCAAATATAAAGACATTTGGAGTTACTACCTATCAGATAGACCAGTTATTATTGGTTAAAGTTATGGAAGAGATAGACGAAAAAGAGGTAGAGAAGGGGTTCCAGTGGTTTACTGAACTCTTGGGTGATAGAATTTTATACGATGGGAAGATGCTTACTCCCCAGTCACTAAAGACGCAGATTAGATTGTATCTAGCTATGAAAAAAGTTAACGAGGAGAATGGGTTTGACTTCTGCGGTCTTAAAGGACAACGTGAATTAACTGAATATGTATGCCTAGGAGATATCCCTGAGATGGTTATGAATGATCCTTACGACTGGTATGGATTTAAAGAACCAACTGTATGTGCTACAGAGGCAGACTCATATGCTGCTATAACTATGGAGATACTCAAGTATATAAGCGGAGGACTTCCAGTACTCTTTATGGACGTTAGGATATACTATCCTGACAAGGATATTTGGGACTTCTGCAACTCTGGAAATCATGCAAGCTATTATGCCTCTCTAAGTTTAGATCCAAAGGAGAACTTTAGGAAGATTACCCTGCATCCGGCACTCGAATACTACTTTAAGGCTGGTGGAGCATCTGTTTCGTTCGATGCTGCACCCACTAAGATGACTTTTGCTAGACTTGGTCTTTACAATGATAAGGTCTATATGGTTATTGTTCCGGGAGAAAGCTTAGAACTTCCTGAAGAGGAGAGAAAAGCAATCAATAATCTCTCTAATCCCACCTGGCCCCATGTCCACGCTAGATTAGAATGTTCATTTGAAGAATTCTTAAATGTATTCCCTGCAAATCATATCCAGGCTATACCAGGAGATTATGTAGATACCTTGGTTTACTATTGTGAGATACTCGGTATAAAGCCTATAGTTCTAGGCCCAAGGGGTAAAGAGAGGCTTACACCACTCTGGGAGATTCTAGAATAAAACTCTAGGGCGCCTAATGGCGCCCTTTTATTTCTTAGGTAGATGGTTATTATATCTTCTAATAATTATTGGTTTTCTAGAGATTATCGTCGTAATCTAGTGGATATGCATATTGAGGATTGGGATGAAGAATTTCTATCTCAGTTTGATTCCAAAAGATATGTAGAATTGTTAAAGATAGCTAAAGTTACTACTGCGATGATTTATGCCAATTCTCATGTAGGTTATTGCTATTGGCCTACAAAGACAGGTTATATGCATAGAGGAATAAAAGGAAAAGATATCCTTGGAGAAATGATTGGGCTATGTCATAAAGAAGGTATTAATGTTGTTATCTATTATAGTCTTATATTCAATAACTGGGCATATGAAAAAGAACCTTCTTGGAGAATAGTCCTTGCCGATGGGAAGGCTTCAAGAGTATGGACAGGACGTTATGGAGTTTGTTGTCCTAATTCTGGATATAGAGAATTCGTCCTAAGTCAAATAGAAGAGCTTTGTAGAAATTACAATTTTGAAGGTATTTTCTTTGATATGACATTTTGGCCTGCGGTATGTTACTGTAAATCTTGTCAAGAAAGGTTCTTTAAAGAGACAGGGAAAGAGCTTCCAAAGATTATTGATTGGGAAGATCCAGATTGGGTTAGATTTCAAAGAAAGAGGGAAGAATGGCTTTCAGAATTTGCTCATCTTACTACTAATAAGGTAAAAACTATAAATCCGAATATTTCAGTAGAGCATCAATTTTCTACCTGTGTGGCTGACTGGAGTTTTGGAGTAACTTCAGAAATTTCTAGAGCTAGTGACTATTGCGGAGGAGATTTTTATGGGGGCTCCTTACAAGAGTCATTCATCTGTAAACTATACTATAATCTTACTAATAATCAGCCTTTTGAGTTTATGACGAGTAGATGTATAGACTTAAGAGACCACACAACAACAAAGCCAAAGGAACATCTGGAGGCTCAAGTCTATTCAGCTTTATCCAATGGAGGAGCATTCCTCTTTATAGATGCTATTGACCCAGTGGGAACTTTAAATAAGAAAATCTATGAGACAATGGGAGAAATATACAATAGGGTGAGGGATTATGAAAAATGCATCGGTGGGAAACTATGTCAGGATGTTGGAGTTTACTTTAGCTTCGAATCGAAGTTTGATCCAAAGGACAAAGGGAAGAATGTTTTAGAAAGTGCTCGTAAACAGCCTCATCTAGATTCAGCGCTAAATACCGCTAAAAGCTTAATAAGTAGTCATATACCTTTTGGTATAATAACTAAGAAAAATCTTAGTGAACTATCAAAATATAAACTTATTATTCTTCCTAATGTTTTAATGATGGATCAAGAAGAGGTAAGTGCCTTTAGAGATTATGTTGCTTCTGGTGGTAGATTATATGCAAGTTATTATACCTCACTCTTAGACAAAAATGGTAATAAAAGAGAAGACTTTATGCTTGCCGATGTCTTTGGAGTCTCATATATAGGCAAGACCCAAGAAGAGGTAACTTATATAAGTCCTTGCCAAGAACTTTCGGAGATTTTTGGAGATGTCTCTTCTAAATATCCTCTTACTTTATTTAGCTCACAGATAAAGGTAGAGCCTCTTAATAAAGAAGAAGTTATAGCTCATATCAAGTTACCATATACTAATCCTTCAGATACTACA
>JBMFMV010000048.1:0-14847 GCA_049970495.1 bacterium | reverse complement strand
CTCCTGCAATAACCCAGTTATTACCGTCTTTACTATAGTAAAACAGGTATTTGTTGTTTTGTTTAGAGATACGTAAAAATGGTTCAGAAAAATCAAGAGAGATTATCTTTCTAAAGGTTCCATTGAAAATACCACTTGCTTCCATCAAATTATTCCCTAAAGGTCCCCACAAAAGCCAATTATTTTCATCTTTAAAAACAATTAAACCAAAGAAGTTAGTGCCATACGGTATTGCTTCGTTTTTAGAAATTTTCATATCAATTGACCAATTATTATTTGATGGAATTTTAAGGAATTTAGGAGCCATATCTGTCCCTATCCATAAATCGCTTCTCTTCATAATATGCATTTTTAAGTTATTATCTTCCACCTCATAGTATGATCCCTCCCTTGTCCAGATGAAGTCGTCAAAAGTTATCCCATCTGAAGGCTTTGTATCTGAAGTAAAAGCCATTACATTACTTCGCCATAGGGTTTTGTTTTTACCAAAAGTATCGCCAAAAACAAAATATATCCGATTCCCCATTTCAAACATATGACCTAGATCACATCCATAAACAGCACGCTCTTCACACAAAGGGCCATTTATACTATCAATACCTGTTAATTTAGCAACCATATCTACCTTTACACCTCTTAAAATCTTTTCACTTCCCAAAGCAATCTTATCTACTAATGAAAAGATTAATATTAAAGAGAGTAATAAAACAACATACTTCATAAATCAATCCTCCTGGTATATACTTTATCTAGATAAAACATTAATCAGATTTCAAGCCTTTCAAAATCTCTAATTCTTTAGTTAATATTACTCTTTCCAAGAATTTCAATATAACCAAATGCATCTACTCCTTGCTATTTTCAATATTAGTTCCTACCTCATTCCTCCCACTCTTTCCTCCTCAGAATTTCATTCCTGTAATTGTAATACTTTGCATTAATTGTTTCTGCAAAATCACAAAGATTATAACAGAGGGAATAATAGCAACTGTACATGCAGCTAGTTGTATTGCCCAGGGATTATTGAATTCTCCACCATACTGAGCTATACCAAGTTGAACAGTTCTCATAGAGGGACTATTAATAACTACAAGAGGCCACATAAAAGAATTCCAATTAGCAAGAAAGAAAAATACGGCTAATGCTGAAAGGATAGGCCTAGATATGGGGATTATTATCCTAAAGAATATATTAGGTATATTACAACCATCAAGAGTTGCTGCCTCTTCTAATTCACGAGGAAAATTTAAATAAAACTGTCTAAGTAGAAAAATACCAAAAGCATGGGGAATAGCGGGTATTATTAGTCCTGAATATGTATTAATCCAACCAAAAAATTTCACTACAAAGAAAAGAGGGATCAGTATGGCGGAAGAAGGTATCATTAATGTACTGATTACTAAAAAAAATAAAAATTCTCTGCCAGGATATTTTAGTCTGGCCAAAGAATAGGCAGCCATTGAGTGCAAAAATAAGGCAACAATTGTAACAACAGTGGATACATAAAAACTATTAAGCATATATCTTAAAAATGGAACCTGTTGAAAAACTTTCAGATAATTTCCCCATACAAATTCTTTTGGAAACAAGACTGGTGGGAACTTAAAAATCTCCCTCGGGGATTTTATAGAACTTATAAACATCCAATACTGGGGGAATATAAAAACAATTGCTAATAATGTAAGAATAAAATATTTAAGAATGAGCATAAATTTTTTCTTCATAATTTTATTACCTCCTCACATTGCAATTTTTCCGCTTCTTAAAACTTTAAGCATAAAGAAAGAGAGAGTAGCTAATATTAAAAAAAGGAGAAAGGCCTGAGCTGAACCATAACCAAAATGATACATTTGAAAAGCAGTATAATACATATAATAAACTGATGTTGAAGTGCTATAGTATGGTCCTCCCCCTGTCAAAATATAGATATAGTCAAATACTTGAAATCCTTGAAGAAAAGTCATAATTAACACAAAAGTAGATGTTGGTTTAAGAAGGGGAAAAGTGATAAACCAAAATCTCTGAATAGCATTTGCTCCATCCATTTTTGAAGCCTCATAATATTCTAATGGGATATCATTTAGACCCGCGAGAAAAATCACCATATAATATCCTACGCTCATATATAAATGTACTACTAAGATACAGAATAAAGCTTGTTGAGTTGAGCCTAAAAATGGCTGGTGAGATACTCCAAAAAATGAAATAATATAATTAATAAACCCGTAAGGTTGAAACATATATTTCCATATAAATGAAATAGCCACAGAAGACATAGCTGTTGAAGCAAAAAAAATCGCTTTATATATCCCTATTCCTTTTATTTCTTCTTTAACCAAGAGAGCCAGTAATAACGAAATAATAAAATTTAAGGGAACAAAGATCAAAGAATATTTTACCGTATTCGAAAGACTCTTTATCCAATACGGATCTGACCATATATTTCGATAGTTTGAGAAACCAGAAAAAATAGGTTGGCCGATTGCATCCCAATTATATAGGCTTATAATAAAGGCTATTATCGCAGGAACAGCCCAAAAAATCATCAATCCAATTAAATCAGGAATCAAAAATAAATATCCAAAGAACAATTCTTGTATATTCTTCTTCACTAACTAGAATCCTCCTTTTTGGGATATTAAAAAATTAATAATCTTAGAATAAAGGGTCACTAAGAAGAACTTCCCCTAGTGACCCTTAAAGTTACTATCACATACCTGGAATACCGCCTTTATAATTCTTCAAAAAATCAGTGATGGAGGCTTCAGCGTTTTTAGCAGCTACCTTAGCATCAATCCCTCCAAACATTACTCCTTGTATTGCATCGGAAACTGCCTTTACTATCTCTGGTGGAAAGGCTGGCTCTGATTTTGCCGTTTGAATAATCTTTGAGAAAATATCATTAGGAGGAGTAGAATAATACTTCTCTCCGGCTTTTAGGACAGATTTCCTGGGAGAGAACTTTGAGTTTGCAACTGTACACCATTCGAGGGGAAAATCTATCTGTTCTACTCCCATCCACTTAGCAAATTTAATAGCTTCTTCCACATTCTTACTTTTAGCATTAACCATAAGCCTCCATCCACCGTATACACTTATACTCTTATGTTTGTTATCAATAGGAGGAATCGGAAAAACACCAAATTCATATTTAGGGAAATCAGCCTGAAGTGGTTTAACTCCCCAAAAACCACATACCATCATATCTGCTATTCCATTACCGAGCATAGTAATATCCGGACCTGAACCTGGTAAGGTTTTTGGAGCTACATCTTCTTTTATAAAATCTCCCCATAATTTTAGTGCAGCTATTCCAGCCTGGCTTGTCATCAATGCTCTTTTCCAATCCTTAGAAATTACATCGCCTCCTGCAGACCAAAGAAAAGGATACCAGGTGAAATTCTGATAATAACCCGGAGCAACTTCTACGATTATTCCGTATTTCTCACCCTTTCTCAATTTATGGGCAGTATCTAAAAGCTCATTCCATGTTTTTGGTTCTTGTAAACCAAGATTCTTAAAGGACTTTTTGTTATAAAAGATAGCAACTGGCTCCATTTCAAGTGGAATAGCGAATATATGGCCACTAACTTTAACAGATTGTATCGTTGCTGGTAAGAAATCCTTTATTTCTTCTGTTGATAAATATTTCTCAAGTGGCTGAGCTAATCCTGCATTTACATATCTAAGAAAATCCCCAGGGCTTATAAAGAAGACATCTGGCCCTTGTCCTGTAGCAAAAGCACTAGATAACTTAGTACCAGTGTAATCTCCCCATGGGAAAGTCTCAAAGATTACCTCAATATCAGGGTGCGACTGATTCCATAATTTTATGTATTTTTCTATTGTGGCATCAGCAAAGGTATCAGTAAATTTCCAGAATCTTATCTGGACCTTGTCTTTGGTAAATCCAGCAGAAACAAAAAGTACTGATATCATTAGAGTTGATACTAGGAGTATAACTACTCCTTTTTTTATCATAAAAAATCACCTCCATAAAAGAATTCTCAAAATTTTCAGAGACTCTAAAATCTCCTCTAATCTAAATTCTCCAGATATTAATCTTTCAAAGTACACCTACCTACAGAAGAACGAAACTCTCATCATTTATCATCAAATTTACTGCAAAGTCTCTAACATTACTCTTATCTCTTCCCCCTTCTACTTGATTCTCTTATAATAAGCTTTGGCTTTAGTATCACCACCTCCTTTCTAAGTTTTACAGTCCTTCCAAGTCTCCTTAGAAGTAACTGAGCAGCGGTAGAACCTATAGTGTATATAGGCTGAGAAATGGTAGTTAATGGAGGATCTATAAGTGGAGCCCATTCTAAATCATCAAATCCAACAATACCTATTTCTTCTGGAATCTTAAGTCCTAGTTCCTTTATAGCTAGAAGAGCACCGGTAGTCATTACATTATTTGCTACAAATAAGGCATCTGGCTTTACCCTTTCTATAAGGGTTTTAGTTGCTCTGTATCCCCCATCTTGAGTATACTTTCCATTTTCTACCAGGTTCTCGTCAAAATCTATCCCATTATCCCTCAGAGCTTTTTTATAACCTTCAAGTCTTTCTCTCGCTGTCATTACTTCTAGAGGTCCAGTAATCATAGCTATTTTTCTATATCCCTCAGAGATAAGATGGGATACCCCTTCATATGCCCCACTTATATTGTCAATTACTACCGCATCTACATCTAAGCCATCTATAAGTCTATCTATAAGCACTAAACAGATACCTCTATCCGTTATCTCATTTATACCTCTATGATCTCCTCTAGCCGGAGCTAAGATTATTCCATCAACTCTTTTATCTTTAAGTATTCTAAGATAATGCATTTCCTTTTCTACATTTTCATCCGCATTACATAGTAATAAACTATAGCCAGCAATACTTAAAACATCTTCTATGCCTCTAACAACCTGTGTAAAAAATGGGTTTGTTACGTCAGAGACAATTACTCCTATCTGATTTGTCTTTGCTTTAGTAGTATCTCCTTCCCTGTATCTTTCATATCCTAGAGAATCAGCAATCTCTAGTATCTTCTTACGGGTATCCTCTTTTACATAACCGATATTGTTTAATGCCCTAGATACAGTAGCTGTTGAAACTCCAACTTTCTCCGCTATATCTTTTATAGTAACTGCCATACCTTATTCCCTCTGTATAATTTTTTATGTAACTAGTATAATATTACACTGAAAATTTTAGGATGTCAAGATTACAGTGACTTGTAATTGTTTCAAATTTGGTTGATAAAGTGCCATAAATATTGATAATTACTTGCTTAGAATAGTTTATAACCAAGAGGAACATAGAAGTAGGCATTAGACAATAAAATTGGAATCTCATCAACTATTTCTGCAACAATCACATGACTTGGATAAGTTATGTTATAATTTTTTTGAAACCAAAACTTTTTATAAGGAGGTCTTTATGTATTTTATAGGGATAGACTGTGGAACTCAAAGTTTAAGGGCTGGAATATTTGACGATAGTGGAAAGCCCTTAGCCTTTGCTACCAAAGAGTATCCTGTCTATTATCCATCATCAGGTTGGGCAGAACAGGACCCTAACGACTGGTGGGATGCACTGAAAATTACAGTAAAAAGGGTTATACAGGACTCTGGGGTAGATCCAAATGCAATTGGAGGTATAAGCCTAGATGCTACCGCCTGTACAGTGGTTCCATTAGATGAAAATGGAAATCCTCTAAGAAGAGCACTTTTGTGGATGGATATAAGGGCATTTAAAGAAGCACAGGAAGTTACAGAAACTAAAGATGAGGTATTAAGGTATGCTGGTGATGATGAATCTGCAGAGTGGATGATTCCAAAAGCTATGTGGTTAAAAAAGAATGAACCAGAGATTTATAATAGAGCCAGATATATAGTAGAGGCTACAGATTATCTTATGTATAAACTTACAGGAAGATGGACAATATCACTATGTAATGCCACATGTAAGTGGAATTATGTATCTGTATTAGGAGGATTTCCAGTTAACTTACTCAGAAGATTAAATATGGAAGAACTCCTAGAAAAATGGCCCAAAGACATATTGAGCATTGGAGAAGTATCTGATCACCTTTCATCGTCTGTAGCCAAGGAACTAGGTCTGCCTTCAAACATACCTGTAGCAGAAGGCGGAATAGATGCGTACCTAGCAATGGTTGGAATAAATATAACAAGCCCTAACAAGATGGGAATGATTATGGGCTCTTCTACCTGTCATATGGTTATTACAGATAATGCCGTCTTCGGCACTGGAGTCTGGGGACCATATCCTGATGCCCTTATAAAAGGTAAATGGGTTCTTGAGGGAGGACAGACATCTACAGGCTCTGTAGTTAAGTGGTTTACAGATCAATTTACTAATACGTCATATGAGGAATTAGATAGTAAGGCTAGCACAATTCCTCCTGGATCTGAAGGACTTGTGTTATTAGAATATTGGCAAGGTTATAGATCTCCTATTAGAGACCCCCTTGCCAGAGGAGTTATTTGGGGGCTTAGTTTAAAACATACACCTTATCATATACATAGAGCAATTTATGAAGGAACCGCCTATGGAACAAGAAATATTTTAGAGGCTATAATCTCAAAAGGGGTAAATATTGGGGAGATATATGCCTGCGGTGGGGGAACTAGAAGTAAACTCTGGCTTCAGATAAATGCAGATGTCTGCGGAGTTCCAATCTATATACCCGAGGTAGAAGAGGCTGGATGTCTAGGTTCTGCTATAGCAGGAGCAGTTGGTGCTAAATATTTTAGGGATCTAAAAGAGGGAGCTAGTCAGATGGTAAAAATAAAAAATATAGTAGAACCTAATTTAAAGAATAAATCCATTTATGATTTCTATTTCGACAAATATAAGAAGACCTATACACAATTAAAAGACCTTATGCATGAGATGACAAGATTTACTCTGTAAAACCTAATCTTTAAACAATAGCATCAAAAATAAAGTAGGGGTTCAAGATTTTGAACCCCTATAATTATTATACTAATTTAGGCCTAGTAGTTCTCTTGCCTTTTCTACTGCAGTCGCTGCATCTGGAGCATATCCATCTGCACCTATCTCATCAGCATATCTCTGAGTAACTGGTGCTCCTCCTATCATAATCTTAACCCTGTCTCTTATTCCTGCCTCCTTTAAGGCATTTATTGTATCTTTCATAGCAAGCATCGTAGTAGTTAATAGTGCAGACATCGCTACTATGTCAACATTCTCATTCTTAGCAACTTCTACAAACTTCTCTGGAGGCACATCCACCCCAAGGTCTATTATCTGGAACCCAGCGCCTTCTAACATCATGGCTACTAGATTTTTCCCAATATCGTGAAGGTCCCCTCTTACTGTTCCTATGACAACCTTGCCAACATAGGCAGCACCCGTTTGAGTTAAGAGTGGTTTTATAAGATCCATCCCTGCATGCATAGCCCTTGCTGCTATAAGGACCTCTGGCACATAGTACTCGTTGTTTTTAAACTTTTCGCCCACTACGTTCATTCCGGGCACTAATGCCTTATCTAGGATCTCTTTTGGAGACACACCCTCTTTCAATGCTTGCTCAACAAGCTCTCTAACCTTTTTGACATTTCCTACAATTAAAGCCTCTGAAATTTCCTGTAAATTTACCATCTATTAACACCTCCAAGGAGTATTTTCACATAATTTTATCACATTATTAAAATATTTGAAAGTAAACCGGAAATCAGCTTAGTTTACTTAAGGTACTATATGTAATATACTATTTGTATGGAAACAAATGTAATTGAAATTAATATTAATAATCTTAAGAGAAATATAGAGGTATTAAAGGGGTATATAGGTCCTTATGTTAAATTTATAGCGGTAGTAAAGGCAGATGCATACGGCCATGGACTTAAAGGTATAGCTTCACATCTTGATAATGTGGATGGGTTTGGCGTAGCTAATGTAGAAGAGGGGATTATATTAAGAGAACTTAATATAAAGAAACCTATCCTTATAATGGGAGATATATTTCCAGATGATATAAAAGATATCATTCATTTCGATATAATTCCATCTGTATCAAATTTAAATATTGCAAAATTAATTTCTAAAGAAGGGGCAAAAGAAGATAAAGAGATACCTGTACATATAAAAGTAGATACCGGAATGGGTAGATTTGGCTTTTTACCCGAAGAACTATTAAAAGTTATCGATGAGATGCTAAACCTTAGTAATTTAAAGCTGGAAGGCATATTCAGTCATTTTAGTACCGCAGGAACAGACAAAGAGTATGTAGACCTACAGTTTAGAAGATTCCTAGAGTTAATATCTATATTAGAAAGAAGGAAAATATTCTTTTCCATTAGACATATAGCTAATAGTCCAGCAGTATTGTATCATCCTTACACAACCATGGATATGGTAAGGATAGGAATAGCTATATATGGGATCAATCCTGTAGATACGGAACCTCCTATAGAACTACTGCCAGTTATGAGCCTAAAATCTAAGCTACTCTCAATTAGGGAGATACCTAATAATTGGTCAGTAGGGTATGAGAGGACCTTTATCTCAGAGAAACCTATGAGGATAGGGATAGTACCAATAGGATATGGGGACGGAATTCCTTTTCAACTCTCGAATAATGGATATGTTCTAATAAGAGGTAAGAAGGCTCCTATTATAGGACGTATCTGTATGGACTATACTATAGTAGACCTAACTAATATACCTGAGGCAAAAATCGAAGATGAAGTGATATTAATAGGGACCCAAGAGAAAAAGAGTATTCGAGTTGAAGAGATAGCAAAAAGATGTGGAGTAATCCCATACAGTATAATTACAAACTTAAAGGGAAGGATAAAAAGAAAGTACATTATTCAATAAAACACAATCATTACCTTGAAGATTATGGTATAATATTATTGTAGATAGAATCAAGTTTAAGGAGGAAGAGACCAGATGAAGAAAGATATACACCCAACATACTATACAGATGCAGTGGTTATATGTGCCTGTGGTAATACCTTTATAACAGGCTCTACTAAGAAAGAGCTAAGAGTAGAATCATGCTCTAAGTGCCATCCATTCTTTACAGGGCAACAAAAAATAGTTGATACCGAAGGAAGAGTTGAGAAGTTTAGAAGGAAATTTAACCTGAAGGAGAACGAGTAGTTTTGAAAGAGGAGGAGAAGGTAGTAACTGTTAATAGAAGAGCTTATCATGATTATGATATAGAAGAGACCTTAGAAGCCGGTATAGTTCTATCCGGGACTGAAGTAAAGAGTCTTAGAAGAGGAAGTTGTAATCTACGTGACAGTTATATACAGATAAGAGATGGAGAAGCTTGGATAATAAATATGCATATACCACCTTATAAAGAAGGTGGTAGATATAATCTAGACCCGGATAGGACAAGAAAACTCCTCCTCCACAAAGAAGAGATAGAATATTTAGCTGGTAGGAGCCAAATAAGAGGGTACTCAATAATACCGTTAAAGGTTTATTTTAAAAGAGGAAGAGCTAAGCTAGAGATAGCTTTAGCTAAGGGTAGAAAGCTTGTAGATAAAAAGAAACTACTTATAGAAAAAGAAAAGGCAAGAGAGTTAGAAAGGACTTTAAAAGAATATAAGGGGGCGTAAGGATTCGACGGGGATGGAGAGGTCAGAAGGAGCAGGACGAGTCGCCGCAGGCTCGTAAAAATGCGGTAAAAAAATAACTGCTGACAATCAGTTAGCATTAGCTGCCTAATTAGATAGGCAGAGGTCATTCCTGCCTTAGCCTGCGAGGTAGGAAATGGCCTGACCTTAGCAGGCTAACCTCTTCTCCGGTGCTCACAAGAGAAGAGGGAAAGTAAAGGTGAGCTTACTTCTATAGCCCTGCCTCTGGGGTACTATAGAAGGAAAGATAAACAGAGGCTAATCCTGTAGGGGCCTTTTGGCTTCTCATTCTCGGACGCGGGTTCGATTCCCGCCGCCTCCACCAAAATTATTATATGAAAAACGAGATAAAGATATACTTTTATGTTATTTTTAGTTTCTTATTTATAGTACCTTTTGTATATAGCGCAGAAAATCGCTATCCCCTATCTTATCCACCGATAGAGAGTATATCCTGGGAACAGCTAGAAAATGAAGATATATTCAAGATAATAATCTCTAGTAATTTTGAATTCAACTATTCGTATCTTCAAAACCCTTATAGATTTTTTATAGACATATATCCTGTTAAGGCTAGTCTAAATAAAATAGAGATACCCATAAATATTGATGGAATAGAAAAAATCAGGATAGCATCACAAAGTGAAGATAAGGTAAGGATTGTCTTTGATCTTAGCGGACCTATAAGGTATAGAGAAATAAAACGAGAGGAATACGGTATCAGTATAGTCTTTCCTCCTAGGCTGAAAGAGATTAGCATAGCTAATAATCCAGACAAGTTATCCCTTAAATTTTTATCTACTCATAAAAACCAGTTAAAGCCTGATATCTTCTATTTAACCAACCCAGACAGAGTAGTTATAGATTTCCCTAATATGACGCTTATGTATGATAATTACCTAAGTTCTATCTCTTCACCTGAGATAAAGATAAGTCAGTTTAGTATATATCCGCCATCAGTAAGGATAGTTGTAAAAAATGGAATCAAAGGCGAATGGTCAGTAGAGGAGTTAGAAGAGTTGGGAACTATTCAGATCAATATACCTATAGTGCAGATGGAAAAAGTTGTTACTAAGCCCATTATTATTTTAGATCCAGGGCATGGAGGAAGCGACCCTGGAGCTATTGGTCCTAGTGGGTTAAAAGAGAAGGATGTAACACTAGATGTTGTATTATATATGAAGGGTCTATTAGAATCCGCAGGATATCAGGTGCTCTTAACTAGGGATGGAGATTATAATGTATCACAAAACCCTAAAAATTCAAAAGATGAGTTAAATGCTAGGGTTATAATTGTAAATAACCATGCTTCTGCAGTGTTAGTAAGTGTACATTGTAATTCAGCCTATTCATCTATTCCTGGTGGGATAGAGGTCTTTTATTACAGAGATGAAGACAAAACCTTTGCTGAAGCAGTCTGTAACTCGTTAGTTGATGTAACAGGCAGATATAATAGAGGAGTTAAGAAGGCGGAATTCTTTCTTCTAAAAAATACAAATATACCTGCTATTTTAGTAGAAGCTCTGTTTATATCAAATCCTATAGAAGAAAAACTGCTTATGGACCCATTATATAGGAGAAAGATTGCTGGTGGCATAGTAACAGGCATATTAGGATATTTGGAGAAGAGAAAATGAATGGACCAATAGGCATTTTTGACTCAGGTTTAGGAGGACTTACTGTATTAAAAGAGCTTATTAAAATTATGCCATATGAGGATATAGTATATGTAGCAGATACAATTCATATGCCCTATGGTAATAGGTCTATTCAAGAGATCTTAAGCTATATGAAACAGATAATATCCTTTCTAGAAAAAATGCATGTAAAAGCTATCCTAGTAGCATGTAATACAAGTTCTGCCTTAGCTCTTAATTATATAAAAAATACCATATCACTTCCTATAGTTGGTCTTATAGAACCTACAGCAGAAAGATTATCTCAAAGAGGAGATGTTAAAAGGATAGGAGTTTTGGCTACTAGAGCTACTGTATCTTCTCTAGCATACACTCTAGCCATTAAGAGACATAATCCGAATATTCAAGTTATAGAAAAATCTGCCCCATTATTGGTACCTTTTATAGAAAACAGAGTAAAAAAGGAGGTCTTACTTAAAGCCTTAGAGGTGTATCTGAAACCACTTATAGAAGCCTATATCGATGTACTTATTCTAGGATGTAGTCATTATCCCTTGTATTTAAGAGAAATTAGTAGTATTCTATTAGAGAAGAATAAAAGGGATGTAGAGATTATAGATCCAGCCGTGTATGCAGTAGAAAGCTTGTTATCAGAATTAAAGAATATAGGCTTGACAAGAGAAGGTTCAGGTGAGATAGAGTTTTTTACTACGGGAGATGCATATGAATTCAGAGAAAAGGCTACTATTTTTCTTAATAGACCTATTAAAGTAAAACATATAAACCTTAGAGAAGAGGGAGAGGTTAAAATATGGCAAAAATAGTTCCATCTCTCCTCTCCGCAGATATACTAGAGATAAGAGATTTATTAGAAGAATTTAAGGCCTTTGGGATAGAATGGCTTCATATAGATATAATGGATGGTCATTTTGTACCAAACTTGAGCTTTGGACCACAAATTGTAGAATCAATTAGGGAAAATAGTGATTTTCTGTTAGATGTTCACCTTATGGTAACTCCTCCAGAAGATTTTATAGATCTATTTGCAAACGCAGGAGCACACCTAATAACGGTACATCTAGAAGCAACATACCATGTTCATAGGGTTATTTCTTACATAAAGTCCTTAGGATGTAAAGCAGGAATTGCTCTAAACCCTGGTACCCCTGTATCATCTCTAGAAGACATAATAGAAGAGATAGACTTAGTATTAATAATGAGTGTAAACCCCGGGTTTGGAGGACAAAAATTTATTGAGAATACATTCAAGAGATTAAGAAAATTAAGAGAGCTTTGTAAAAACTTAGACGTCTTACCTCTCATAGAAGTAGATGGCGGTATAAATGGAGAAAATATAGAAGAATTATTGGATCTTGGTGTAGATATGCTAGTTATAGGTTCTGCCATAACTAGAAGTAAAGATAGGAAATCTAGGTTATCTGAGTTGAACGATATATTGAACAGAGGCAAAACAAATGCCTCAAGGTCTATCCCAGTAAAAAGGTAGGTGAGATATATGGGTAAAAAGGCCCCAGCAAGATGTCCTAAGTGTGGTAGCACAAAGATACTTCCTAAAAAAGGAGATCCATCTAAGTGGGAGTGTAAAAACTGTGGCGCTACATTTTCAGCAAATGTTTAAACAGCAACGAGGGCTACCAAGAGGACTTTGGTAGCCCTCAATCAACTATTCTTCACTTATAGCTTTTTCTATACTCTCCAGGAAAATCGTTTCAGGAACAGCTCCTATTATCTCTTCTTTGTCGTTTATAACAGTTTTGGGGACACCACTTACATTATAATAGTTTCCTAGCTGGGGAAATTCTATCACCTCTATACCTTCAGCAGTGATATATTTACTCTCTAAGGCAAACTGGTAGGCAGTATGCACCATCCTAGGGCAATAAGGACAAGTAGGTGTTACAAATACTTGGACATTAACCTCTTTATTGATCTTGGCTAGCCTTTCTTTTATATCTTTAGATAGTTTAGTCTCTTTCTTACTAACATCTATAATGGTCTCTATAATAGAGGAAAACTCATATCCAGAAGGAATCCCATAGAATCTTATACCATAGTCCTCTTCTCCAGCTATAATAATGGCAGGGATCCTTTTTATGTTATACTTCTTTACATTTTCTTCATCAGTCATAAAATCATAAACTTCTAGTTTTATCTTACTAGAAGTCTCAGATAGCTCTTTTAGTAGATTTCCCGTCTCTTTACAATACTCACACTCTACTCCAGGAATAATAAGTCCTGATTTCTGGGTAAAAAATAACAACCTTACATCGTTCAAAAGTTCTCCATCAAAAATACCTTTCAAATAGTTCTTATCTTTTTCACTTATAAATGCCATGAATTAATCCTCCTTCTTTCTAGTTGAATTAAAAATCCTCAAACCTAGCTTCTTCCATAGGTTCTTCTACTTTTTCTACCTCAATGTCTCTATAAGCAGGGAATCCTGTTCCTGCTGGTATGAGATTACCTATAATAACATTTTCCTTTAATCCAGAAAGGATATCTATCTTACCCTTTATAGCTGCTTCTGTCAGCACTCTAGTAGTCTCTTGGAAAGATGCCGCAGCTAAGAAACTATCAGTAGTAAGTGAGGCTCTAGTAATTCCAAGTAGAACCCTCTTACCTCTTGGAGGTCTAAGGTTATTTCTAATAGCCCAATCTTGGAGCTCTTCAAACTCATTTATATCTATAAGATTACCTATTATTAGGTCGGTATCTCCCGGATCATCTACCCTTATCTTTTGTAGCATTCTCTTTATTATAAGCTCTATATGCTTATCATGTAGATCAACACCCTGAGAGATATAAACCTTCTTGACCTCATCTACTAGATATCTCTCTACTTCTTCTACACCTTTAATTCTCAAGATTTCATGCGGATTAAGTGGACCTTCAGTAAGGGGTGTACCAGGGATAACTCTGTCTCCATTCTCTACCCTTATCTTTGCTCCGTATGGGATCTGATATCTAGCCTTTTCCACATTATCCTCGCCAATAACATAGATATAAGTAATTCCTTTATTTTCTTCTATCTTAACTATCCCAGAAACCTCACTCATAACTGCCTGACCCTTTGGTTTCCTAGCTTCAAACAATTCTTCTACTCTAGGAAGACCCTGAGTTATATCTTCTACCGCTACCCCTCCAGTATGGAATGTCCTTAAGGTCAGCTGTGTTCCTGGTTCACCTATCGACTGAGCGGCTATAACTCCAACAGCCTCACCTACATCTACCAGTTTGTTAGTGGCTAGATTGATACCATAACACTTGGCACATACTCCTCTTTTAGACTTGCAAGTAAGAACAGAGAACACTTTAACCCTTTCAATCCCTGCAGATTCTATCTTTTTGGCTTTTTCATCATCTATAGGTTCGTTAGTCCTTACTATAATCTCACCAGTATTAGGATCTACGACATCCTCTGCTGAGATCCTATACAAGATCCTCTTAGAAAGAGGCTCTATAATCATTTCTCCCTCTTTTAAAGGATAGATATATATCCCTTCAGTATCCCCACAGTCTTTCTCTTCGACTATAACCTCTTGAGCAACATC
>JBMFMV010000047.1:0-15040 GCA_049970495.1 bacterium | reverse complement strand
GAAAAGGAGATAGAGACTCTAAGAGAGCAGAGCCTTAAGGAATTAGAGAGAATAGCCAATATGACAGCAGAAGAGGCTAAAGAAATTTTGATGTCAAGTATAGAGTCAGAGGCAAGGAGAGAAGCGGTAGCAAGGTTATATGAAATAGAGATGGAATTGAAAGAAGAGGCAGATAAAAAGGCTAGAGAGATAATAGCTTCTGCTATACAGCGTTGTGCTTCCGATGAAGTAGCCTCTTCTACGGTGACTGTTGTAACCCTTCCTAGTGAAGAGATGAAGGGGAGGATTATAGGACGTGAAGGAAGGAATATAAGGACATTAGAAATGCTTACCGGGGTAGACCTCATAATAGATGATACTCCGGAAGTGGTTGTTTTATCGAGTTATGACCCTATAAGGAGGGAGATAGCTCGATTATCCCTTGAAAAACTTATACAAGATGGGAGAATTCATCCTGCTCGTATAGAAGAGATGGTGGAAAAGGCTCAACATGAAGTTGAGAGCAGGATAAAGGAAGAGGGAGAGAAGGCAATATTTGAGGCTAAAATAACTAGAGTACACCCCGAAATTGTAAGGGCGCTCGGAAGGCTTACTTTTAGGACCAGCTATGGTCAGAATGTCTTACAACATTCAAAAGAGGTATCTAGATTGGCAGGGATGATGGCTGCAGAGCTAGGGCTAGATCCTACATTAGCCAAAAGGGCAGGATTACTTCACGATATAGGAAAGGCTTTAGATTATGATGCAGAAGGTCCTCATGCATTACTCGGGGCAGAGTTTGCACGTAAGTACAATGAAAATGAAGTTGTAGTAAATGCCATAGCAAGTCATCATGGAGAAGAGACCCCTAACAGCATAGAAGCAGTTTTAGTTCAGGCAGCTGATGCTATATCTGCTGCTAGGCCAGGAGCCCGTAAAGAGACTTTAGAGGCTTATATAAAACGCATAAAGAGACTTGAAGAATTAGCAGTTACCTTTGATGGTGTTGAAAAAGCTTATGCCTTACAGGCTGGGCGAGAGATAAGGGTTATAGTAGAACCAGAGAAAATAGATGACCTTTCTGCTTATGAGTTGGCTAGAGACCTAGCAAAGAAGATAGAGGATGAACTAGAATATCCAGGACAGATAAGGGTAATAGTCATAAGAGAGACGAGAGCGATAGAGTATGCAAGATAATATACTAAGGATTTTAGTAGGTGGGGATGTAGTTGGAAGACCTGGAAGAAGAGCCTTAGCTGAAGCTCTTAAGGAACTTAAAAAAGAAGTAGATATAGATTTAATAATAGTTAATGGAGAAAATGCTGCGGGTGGTTTTGGAATAACAAAAGAGGTAGCAGAAGAGCTCTTCTCCCTTTCTGTAGATGTAATTACCTCTGGGAACCATATTTGGGATAAAAAAGAAGGGGTAGAGTTAGTAAGAGAAGAGGAGAGAATCTTAAGACCCCTAAACTATCCCCCTGATGTGCCAGGCAGAGGGTATTTAGTGTTAAACTTGCCTAATAGAGAAAAACTTGGTATCATTAATCTTATGGGACGTGTATTTACAGGTGTATATCTTGACTGTCCATTTAGAAAAGGGAAAGAGATAGTAGAAGAACTACACAGCGAAGGGGTAAAGTCTATAATTATTGACTTCCATGCAGAGGCGACTTCAGAGAAGATAGCACTTTGGAGATACCTTGATGGGATGGTAAGTGCCATATTTGGGACACATACTCATGTCCAGACTGCAGATGAGGAGATATCTCAATTAGGAACAGCCTATATATCAGATGTAGGTATGATTGGGTCCGCAGATGGTATCATAGGTGAGGATAAGGACCTTATTATAGAGAAATTTTTGACATCTATCCCTAGGAGATTTAGGGTAGCTAAAGGGAGGACCCTTTTTAATGGGATAATATTAGAGATAGATACTAGTATAGGTAGGGCTATATCTATAGAAAGAATTAGAAAATATTATAAGGAGGATTGAAAAATGACAACATTAAAAGTTTCTGCAAAGTCTAATCCAAATTCTGTTGCCGGAGCTCTGGCAGGGGTAATAAGAGAAGAAGGAGTTGTCGAGATGCAAGCTATTGGAGCAGGGGCTGTAAACCAAGCGGTAAAAGCCATAGCTATAGCAAGAGGATTTTTGGCTCCAAGTGGTTTAGAAATTGTCTGTATTCCTGCTTTTGTCAATGTAGAAATAGACAATGAGGAGAGGACAGCGATAAAGTTTATAGTAGAACCTCGTAGATGACAAAAAACCTTCCTACTATCCTAGTATCTAATGATGATGGACTTGGTGCTGTTGGTCTTTCGATACTAGGGAGATACCTGAGTAGGTTAGGTAGAGTTGTTATTGTTTCTCCTGATAGACAGAGAAGCGCTAGTGGACATGCTATAACTTTGAGAGAGCCTATAAGGGTAAGGAAGATCTCTGATGGTATAGAGACCTGGGTAACGAATGGGACACCTGCTGACTGTATTCTTATTGGCATATATGAGATTATAAAGGATAGGGTAGACTTAGTAGTCTCAGGAATAAATCATGGGGCAAATGTTGGTATAGACATTACTTATTCTGGAACTGTATCTGCCGCTATGGAAGGAGTTATATGTGGTATCCCTTCCATAGCGGTTTCTTTAACTACTCACCTGGATGTAGAAAAGAGTATATTTGAGATGGCTGGAGATTTTACCTGTAAATTGGCGGGGTTAGTTTTAAAGTATGGTCTTCCAAAGGATGTTCTCCTAAATGTAAATATCCCTCCTATTAATAAACCTCTAGGGGTTAGATTCACTTATCAAGGCTCTAAGAGATATATACCGAGGATTATTAAAAGGTTTGACCCATTTGGAGAACCCTACTATTGGCTTGATGCCTCTCCGATAGATAATGGTGAAAGTGGAAGTGACCTTAGCGCCATAAGGGATGGATATATTTCTATTACTCCGATAAGGATAGATATGACAGACTACGAACATTTAGATGAAATAGCAGTTACTTATAAAAAGATTATAGAGATACTATGAGGTATCTTACACTAATAGCTATAATCCTCTGCATATCCCTTATAGGTTGGTGGCTATGGAAGACATCTCCTGAAAGAGAGGAAGAGGCACCTTCAAGACCTAAATTGGTAATAGAAGGGGGAGAGATAGTAGGTATGTATGAGGGGAGAAAGAGTTTTATTTTAAAGGCAGATAGATTTAAAGCTGAAACTGAGACCACTGCCATTATATATGGGAAGATAGAGGGCAGTGTCTTCAATGAAAATGGAGAGTTATTAGTCTCTTTTGATGGGATTGGGGGAGAGGTTAATCTAGTAACCAGTGATTTTAGAATATACTCTAAGGGGAGGATTAGGGGAAAAGACTTCGAGGTACTAGCGGATAGACTAAATTGGGAGAATAGGAATAGTATATTTGAGGCTAATGGAAATATCGAAGTCCGTATTGCCTCTTACAGAGTTAGATGTACGAATATAAGGGCAGATTTTATTGCTCAAAGGATAGAATTATTAGGGAATCCGGTATTAGAGTTTTAAAAAGGAGGTCTTATGCGTAAATTAGTAATTTTAGCTCTATGTTTATTATTGCTTGTTCCAACTATTATTTATGCTCAGAAACAGCAAACTACTACTCAGAGTGGGAAGTTATACGGAGATAAGTTCATCTATGATATGAAGACAAAGATGTTAAAGGTAGAGGGTAATGTAAGGGTTGAACTTAAAGATGGACCTAAGATCTGGGGAAGTAAATTAGATTTTGACCAAGATAAACAGATTATGGTTATTCCAGGCTCAGTAAGGGTAGAGATGGAAAAGCTTAAGATTACCGGAACAGATATGGAAGCGGCACTAAATAATAATAGGATTGTGATAAAAAAGGATGTTAAGATTCTAAGTCTAGACGAAAAAGGGAATGTTTCTGCCACAATAAATTGTAGTAAGCTCGATTATAATACAAATACAAAAGAGGCAAAGGTAGAGCAGGTGACAGTAGAACAGGAAGGGACAAAGGCTTCTGCTAATAGCGGGATATTCCTTATAGATAAGGAAGAATTTCGGTTAACTGGAAATGTAATCATTACTAGAGAAGACATAACTTTGAAGAGTAATGAGGCGGTCCTTAACACCAAGACACAGGTACTAGAAGCTACCGGGGCTGTTGAGGCAGAATTTAAAGTAAAAGAGTGATATCTAGATATCTAAAGCCATTTGGCTATGCTATTTGTATATCGGATATTGATGTTTCAAGGCTGTTAAGTTATAATATCAGAGGAGTTATATTAGACCTTGATAATACTCTCGTTCCTTGGGGCTCATGGGATATACCCAATAAGTCTAGAGAATTTATAGAAAAATTAAAGAGAGCTGGAATAAGATGTTGCCTTTTGTCTAATACAGATAAGAGAGATAGGGCTATGTTTATTGGTAGGGAACTTAATTTACCAGTAATAACAAATGCTTTTAAACCTTTACCGTTTAGTTTTCTTAGGGCTATAAAGATCCTTGGATTAAAAAGGGATGAAGTATTATCTATAGGTGACCAGTTATTCATGGATGTTTTTGGCAGTAATATAATTGGAATTAGGAGTATACTTGTTAGACCCTTAACGAACAGAGATTTTGTTAGTACTAGAATCTTAAGGTTTTTTGAAGGAAGGCTTATACCAAAAGTGCTAAAGGGGGTTGAATACTTTGGAGATATCAGACCTTGATAATGTATTAAAATTAACCACTAATAGATACATAGTAACAATAGCAGTAGCTAAACGTGCGGAAGAGATACATGATACAGCTTCACTCCTTACAAGGAAGTTAAACCCGTTAAGTATAGCTATAAAGGAATTAGCTGAAAATAAGCTTAAGATTAGGGTTCCGGGCTTTCTAGAAGATTAATATCTATTTGGTGGAGAGGTGGCTGAGTGGTTTAAAGCACTCGCCTCGAAAGCGAGCGGGTAGAAATACCCCGTGGGTTCGAATCCCACCCTCTCCGCCATGAATTTTCATAAGGAATGGAGGCAAGAAAATTGGTGCTCGACTATCATATGCATCTAGAAAAGGGTGAATTTACGAAGGAATGGTGGGAAGAATTTTATAGTAAAGAATTGGAAAATGGGATAAAAGAGTTTGGAGTGAGTGAACATGCCCACAGATTTGTAGAAGCTAGGCATATCTATAAACATCTTCCTTACACCGAAAAGTGGTGTGACAGCATTCTAGAAAGATATATTAACTTTATGGAAGAGTTAAAGAAGGCGTACAATGTAAAAATAGGGATAGAGATGGACTATTTCCCAGAGAAGGAAGATGAGATTAGAAAATTTTTAGAATATTACAATGTATTTGATTATGTCTTGGGCTCTGTTCATTGGCTTAAGAGCGGTTTTGGATTTGATATAGACCCGAATGACCCTAGGTGGAGCAATGACTTAGAAGGGATATTTATTGATTATTTTGAGAGGGTCAAAATGGCTATTAATAGTGGCTTATTTGATATAATAGCCCATTTAGATTTAATAAAACTTTGGGGGGTCCCCCTACCTGAAAATATCGAAGATGTATATGAAGATGTCTCTAAAGTGATAGCTAATTCAGGTATAGTCTTAGAGATAAATACTTCAGGTTTAAGAAGACCTGTTAAAGAGATATACCCTTCTCCAAGGTTTCTTGAGATTATTTCTAGATATAAGATACCAATAACTTTTGGTTCTGATGCTCACCTGCCAGAAGATGCCGGAAAATTTATTAATGATGCCTATAAATTAGTCAAAGACCTTGGATTTGAAAAGTTAGCGGTATTTAATAGAAGAGTGCCTGAGTTTGTGTCCTTAATAGATAGTTGACAGCAAAAATAGACGGATTAAAATTTTATTTGGGGGAAGAACAGGCGAAGCCGGGCTCCTTTCTGGAGCAGCAGTAGTTCTTACTGCAGGACTTCCTAATAAATCTATTTTTTAGAAGGAGGGATATATTTTGGATTTTAACGCCTGGCTTATTGATAAGTTCTTTTCTCATAGGCTTAACTCTAGAAGAGATTTTGGTTATTTAGAGGCATGGGTAAGTATAGTAGGAAATATCTTTTTATTCCTAGTAAAGTTTTTTGCTGGGTTGAGCCTTAATAGTATCTCACTTATAGCAGATGCCTTCCATTCTCTCTCAGATGTGTTGACTTCGATAGTGGTCCTTTTGGGTTTTAAGCTTGGGAGTAAACCTGCAGATGAGGATCACCCCTTTGGCCATGGAAGAATTGAGCAGATAGCTACACTAGTAATAGCTCTTATGCTTCTTATAGTAGCCTATGATTTGGGTAAGTCTTCTATAGAGAGGATAATGAACCCTGTAAAAATAGGGTCAAATATAGCTGTGATTATATTTATGATTATTTCTGCAGGATTCAAGGAATGGATGGCAAGATTCTCAATATACTTGGGGGAAAAGATTAATTCGGAAGCTCTTATAGCGGATGCATGGCATCATAGAAGTGATGCAGTAGCTTCTCTTTTAGTTGGGTTAGGTCTTATATTTGTCAGGTTTAATTTCTTTTATATCGATGGAATTTTAGGGTTAGTGGTAGTTATCCTTTTGGGAATAGTTGGTGTAGAACTAATAAAATCCTCTGTTGATTTCCTTTTAGGAAAGGCTCCTGATAGAGACCTTTTGAACCGTATAAGAGATATCACCCTTTCTGTCCCAGGGGTCTTAGACCTTCACGATATACTTGTCCACGACTATCAGAGTAGTAAAGTTATATCCCTTCACATAGAGGTGGAGGATTCTCTATCTGCAAAAGAGGCGC
This sequence comes from bacterium, assembly GCA_049970495.1. Taxonomy (GTDB): domain Bacteria; phylum DUMJ01; class DUMJ01; order DUMJ01; family DUMJ01; genus DUMJ01. Next base: position 8,251 of record JBMFMV010000047.1, on the reverse strand, counting down.
ATAGAATAGCATTAGAGGTCCAGGATAGAATAAAGAGGAAGCTAAAGGGAGCAGATATCTCCGTCCATATAGACCCTAAAGGAGAAAGAGAAGACTAATCAACCTAAGAGTACAAATGACACTTAATCATAAGTACTAATCTTTCTGTCTTGCTTATCTTTAACATCATACTGTAGAATTTACTAATAGCCTTTTGATCTATATTTTCTTATAGAAAGAACTTCTGCTTCTAGAATAGTTCTTATTATTACACCGAGAATCCCTCTATTCTTTTTATGTATAGATAAGAAGCTCTTCTTTAAAAATGGTCAGAGAATATTAACAAACCCCTTGACATTTTTTCTTTAAGTGATAATATATAAACATAAATGAAAATAATAAAAAGAAATAAATAAACATATAAGGACATAAGATTATGCTAGCTGAAGAAAGAAGAAGCAAAATATTGGAACTATTAGAGCAAGAACAAGCAGTAGAGGTTTCTAGTCTAGTAAAGATGTTTAATGTTACAGGAGCAACAATAAGGCGCGATCTTGAAGCATTGGAAAAAGAGGGACTCTTGAGACGTACCCATGGAGGAGCTATTCTTCCTCAGAGTATCTCGTATGAACCCCTTTACTCCTCTCAGAAAAGAAAAAATTTAAAAGAAAAGATAGCTATTGGCAAAAGGGCAGCAGAACTGATTAACGATGGAGATACTATTTTTATTGAATCGGGAACTACTAATTTCCAGATTGCTAAAAATATAAAAGGTCGCCATAATCTTACTGTTGTTACCAATTCCATAGATATAGCCAGCGAGTTACTCAATGCTAAAGGGGTTCATGTGATTATTACAGGGGGAGACCTTAGGAAAGAAACTGTTGCCCTGGTAGGACCTTTAACAGAGAGGGTTCTTAGTGAGTTGAAGGTAGATAAAGCTTTTCTTGGTATAAGCGCTATCATCCCAGGTAAGGGAATGAGTACAGCTAGTATCGTAGAAGCTCAGATAAAGCGACTAATAATTCAGATGGGTAGAGAAATTATAGGGTTAGCTGACCATAGTAAATTTGGAAAAGAAGCCTTTGCCTTTGTTGCACATACAAAAGTATTAAATAAGCTTATAACTGATAGTGGAATACCCCAAGAATATATCGAGGCATTAAAAAAAGAAGGGGTAGAAGTAATAGTATGTCAGATATAGAAAGGAAGGATGGAAGATGGAAGTAAAATTAGTAGAAACAGTTCCAAATATTAAAGTGAAGCCACCAGGGCCAAAATCTTTAGAGCTTTGGGAGAGAGCAAATCGGTATATGAAAGGATTCTCTTCACAGGCAAGACTTTTTCCAGTAGCTTTCGAATCTGGTAATGGTTATACACTAACAGATGTAGATGGGAATACATATATTGATTTTAGTTCAGGGATATATGTAACAAATGCTGGGCATTGCCATCCAAAGGTAGTAGAAGCTCTTCAGAAACAGGTAGCTAATCTTATGAATGCCCATGATTATGTCTCAGAAGTGAAAGTAAAACTTTTAGAAAAGCTTGCCTCTATAACCCCAGGGAATCTCAATGGTTTTCAATTTTATTCTTCAGGAACAGAGGCAATAGAAGCTGGAATGAGAGTAATTCGTGCTCAGACAAATAAGTTTGAGTTTATTTCCTTCTTTAACGATTTCCATGGTAAGACGATGGGTGCAGTAAGTTTGGCAGATATGAATATAACTACTGGACCTAGAGCGGTAGGATTCCATAGGGTTCCTTACCCATATTGTTACAGATGCAGTTTTAAGATGCATTATCCAGAATGTAACTTATACTGTGTGGACTACATAAAAGAGGTGATACAACAGGAGACTATTGGACAGGTTGCTGGTATTGTTATAGAACCTATCCAGGGATGGGCAGGTTCTATCGTTCCGCCTGATGACTACCTACCAAGACTTAGGGCATTGTGTGATGAGTTAGGCATTTTATTGTTAGTTGATGAGATTCTTACTAGTTTTGCTCGCACAGGAAAGATGTTCTGTGTGGAGCATTATAATGTAATTCCAGATGTAATGACATTGGGTAAGGGCTTTGGTAATGGATTTCCAGTTACAGCTATAGCAATAAAAGAGGAGTATCTAGACAAATTAGAGAAGATAAGTGCATCTACTAGCTATGGAGGAAATCCAATGGCTTGTGCATCTGCTTTGGCTTCTATAGAGGTGATAGAAGAAGAGAATCTTGTAGAAAAATCAGCCAAGTTAGGAGAATTTATTCTCAGAAGATTATATAAGATGAAAGAATCACATCCCATAATAGGGGATGTAAGAGGGAAGGGATGCCTTTTAGGGATAGAACTAGTAAAGGATAGAGAAACTAAAGAGCCATTCATCGAAGCAGGACAGAAGGTCTATCAGAAGGCATTTGAAAAAGGAGTAGCATGGATACCTGCAAGACACATATTAAGACTCTCTCCTCCACTTATTATACCAGAGGAGGTAGCTAGTAAGGCTCTTGATCTTATAGAAGAAGCAATTTATGAGGTAGAAAAGGAGTACGGATATCAATGAAGGAATTAGGGATAGGTTTAGTAGGCTATGGATTTATAGGTAAGATTCATACTCTAGCATATAGAGTCTTAAATCTCTATTATGACCCTATGCCAGTAAAGATAAGACTTGTAGGGGTTTGTTCTGGTCATAGAGAAACAGCTGAAAAAGGAGTAGAGCAGGGAGGGTATCTCTTTGCTACTACTGATTATCATAAGCTCTTAGAACGTGAGGATGTCCATATTATCGATTGTTGCACTCCAAATTATCTCCATAAGGATATACTAATTGACGCTATGAGATCTGGTAAGTTTGTCTATTGTGAGAAGCCTTTGGCTATGAATGTAGAAGAGGCAAAAGAGATTGTAAAAGTAGCAAAAGAGACAAAGATCATAAACCAAATGGCATTCCAGTATAGATTTGTTCCTGCTGTTATGAGAGCAAAACAGCTTATAGAGGAAGGATTTCTTGGCAGAGTCTTTCACTTTAAGGCTTCATATCTCCATTCTGGTTATACTGATCCGGATAGACCTATCACCTGGAGATTGGATAAGGAAAAGGGTGGAGGAGGGGCCCTCTATGATCTGGGTTCCCATATTATAGACCTGATACATTACCTCTTAGGAGAATACGAAGATATTCATGGGTTTAAGGAAACATTTATAAAGGAAAGACCTCTATTAGAAAATCCGAGAGAGAAAAGAGAAGTAAAGGTAGATGATTATATCATTCTTCAGGTAAGAATGACTAATGGTGCACTAGGAACATTAGAGGCATCTAGAGTAGCCACAGGGACAAATGATGACTTAAGTTTTGAGATCTATGGAGATAAGGGTTCTATGAGGTTTCACCTTATGGAGCCAAACTGGCTATATATCTACGATGCAACAGAGCCAGGAGAGCCCATTGGAGGTAGAAGAGGTTTTAAAGCAGTGGAATGTGTAAATAGATATCCAGCACCTTCCAGCCTACCAGGACCAAAGTTTTCTATAGGCTGGGAGAGGTTTCATATAGCAAGTCAATTTAATTTTATCTCTTGCATAGTTCAAGATAGAGAAGCTTCGCCTTCGTTTGAGGATGGGCTTTACGTTCAGGAGGTGATGGAAAGGGCTTATAGATGAGAGGATTTATTAAGTAAATTAGAAGGGGGGAAGAAGAGGTAAGGGGTAAAAATATATAAATAGTTTCAAAAATTTTTAAAGGAGGTATAGAGATTATGAAGAAAATAGTAAGTATATTTACTATTTTGCTGTTCCTAGTCTCACTAGGAGATAATTTAGCTTTAGCCGAAAAGGTAACTATAACTTATTGGTGGTCATGGGGTGGATCTATGGTTGATGCAATGCAGAAGATGGTAGATAAGTTTAATAAGACTCATCCTGATATCGAAGTAAAAATGACCTTCGTAGAGGCTGGGGCATGGGAAACATATGAGAAACTTCAGACCGCTATTGCTGCCGGTTCCCCTCCAGATGCGGCACACTTTGAAAGGTCATTCGTTGATCAGTGGGCAGCTAAAGGATTGTTTCTTCCTCTTGATGAGTATCTTACCACCGAAGAAAGAACCGGAAAGGACTTTTTACCGTTTACTTGGGATGAAGTAGTTTATAAAGGGAAGGTATATGCTATTCCATTAGATACCGACATAAGAGGTTTACTTTGGAATAGAGACCTCTTTGAGGCTGCAGGTCTTCCAGACCGTGCTCCAAAGACTTTAGCAGAACTAGATAAATTTGCTGAGAAACTTACAAAATTTGACGAAAAAGGAAAGGTCCAAACTATAGGTTTTGTCCCTTGGTGGGGCAACTGGTTCTTCCCTGCTTGGAGCTGGACATTTGGAGGAAATATAGCCGATAGAAAGACTCTCAAAATAACGGCTAATGACCCAAAGAATATTCAGGCTTTAGAGTGGGTAACTTCTTATGCAAAGAAATATGGCGTACAAGCAATAGCTAGTTTTGGTGCAGGATTTACAGGCGGGGTTAATAATCCTTTCTTTATGGGTAAGGAAGGAATGGAGGCTAACGGGGTATGGATGGTAGGACAAATTAAACGATATGCTCCCAAACTCAACTATGATGTTGCTCCTGTTCCTCATCCACCTGGAGGAGCTAACGGAACATGGTGTGGAGGCTTCTGTAATGTAATTCCTAAGGGTTCTAAACATCCAAAAGAGGCAGCTGAATTTATAAAATGGCTAGGACAAGAAGAGGCCCAGTTAGATGTATATAGACTCCTTGAACATATTCCTACTAATAAGAAAGCCTTAGATAAAGTTAGAGTGATGGTGGATCCAAAAGAGAGGAAGTTCTATGCTCAATTTCCAGTAGCCCATGGCAGACCTCCTTTATGGGTTAGGATATTCAATGAATGTCTTACAGTAGTAGATGAGGCTATCTATGGGAAGAAAACTCCTAAACAAGCATTGGATGATATGCAGACAAGATTAGAACAAGCTTTCAAAGAATTTTTTGGTAAATAGACCTTTGGTAGGGAATTGTCCTAGAAAGTAGGGCAATTCCCTATAATATAATGGAGGAGGAAGATGCGAATAAAGAAATATAGCAAATTAGAATTAGTTAATCTGAGGAATGGAGTACTATTTGCTCTTCCATTTTTTATAGGTTTTACATGCTTTACTATGTATCCTGTAATTAGCTCCTTATACTATAGTTTTTGCAAATATACTATAGTTTCTACTCCTCATTGGATTGGACTCAAAAATTATATAAAACTATTTACCGAAGATGAATTGTTTGGAGTTTCTCTTTATAATTCTTTATACTATGCTGTTTTCACTATTCCTTTGACTATTGCTGCCGCTATAATTTCTGCCTTATTGCTAAATATACCTATAAAGGGGCAACCAATATTTAGAACTATTTTCTACTTGCCATCTATTACCCCGGTAGTTGCTTCTTCTATTTTATGGGTATGGATACTTAACCCTCAGTATGGGATCTTAAACGCATTTTTAGAAAAGTTGGGAATTAATGGTCCGGGGTGGTTAGCTGACCCTAAATGGTCTAAGCCAGCATTAATACTTATGAGTTTATGGGGTATTGGGGGAGGGATAATTATATTCTTAGCTGCCTTACAAGATGTTCCTCAAGAGCTTTATGAGTCAGCTGAGCTTGATGGAGCGAATTGGTGGAATAAGTTATGGGCTATTACTATTCCTTCTATAAGCCCTGCTATCCTTTTTACCTTGATTATGGGGATGATTGGTACCTTACAATTTTTTGCCCCAATTTATGTAATGACAAATGGAGGTCCTGTTAATTCTACTACTATGTATGCATTCTATCTTTATAGAAATGCATTTGTATATCTTGATATGGGATATGCTTCAAGTATGGCTTGGATACTATTTGTCATAGTCTTATTAGGAACAATTCTTATGTTTAAGAGCTCTTCCAAATGGGTATATTATAGAGGTGAACGTTAATATGAGAAAGTCTTTTCAAATTAAATTAAGGAATATTTTCTCATACATAATTTTAATTTCACTGAGTATAATTTTCATATTTCCGCTGTACTGGCTTGTCTCCTCAGCACTAAAACCGGATGAACAACTATTTGTATTTCCTCCAATATTAATACCTCACCCTGTGAAGTGGGAAAATTATATAAAGGCAGTAAACTATTTCCCATTCTTCAGATACCTTGTTAATACTCTCATTATATGCGGGACAAATGTCTTCGGAGTTATTATTTCTTGTTCTCTTGTAGCTTATAGTTTTTCTCGTATTAAATGGCCTGGGCGTGATTTTTGCTTCTTCCTTATGCTTTCAACCATAATGCTTCCTTACCAGGTTACTATGATTCCTCTTTTTATAATATTTCAAAGGATAGGATGGACAAATACTTTTAAGCCGCTCATAATTGGAAGCTTTTTTGCCCCAGCGTACTATACTTTCTTACTGAGGCAGTTCTTTCTTACAATACCTTTTGAACTTTCGGAGGCTGCTAAAGTAGATGGGGGAAGTGAACTCTTTATATATAGAAGTATAATTTTACCCCTATCGAAACCGGCTCTGGCAACCGTAGGACTGTTTACATTTATAGGACACTGGAATGACTTCTTAGGACCACTAATATACCTTCATGATGAGAGTAAATATACACTAGCTATTGGATTACAAAGTTTTCTGAGTGAACATGGAGCGGAGTGGGCACTTTTAATGGCAGCTTCAAGTCTAACTGTTTTTCCAATTATAGTTCTATTCTTCCTTACTCAAAGAACTTTTATCCAGGGAATAACGCTTACAGGAATAAAAGGATAGATTGGAGGAGAGTTATGAATTTGAACTATCAGGTGTTTGTAGTGCCAGGTTCACACTTTGACCTTGGATGGTGTGCAACAATAGGAGAATGTTTATCTTGGGGTGATGAGATAATAAAGGATGCTATAGATAATATCTTAAATAAATTCCCTCAGTATAAATTTACTATAGAGTATACACTGTTTCTTAAGCACTTTCTAGAGACGTATCCAGAGTATAAAGAAATAGTAAAAAGACTTATCTCAGAGAAAAAGATTCAAGTTTGTAGTACTATGGTTGGGGCTATGGAACAGATACTAGATGGAGAAATTCTCATCAGGGAGATAATTAATGCAAAAAGGTGGATAAAGGAAGAACTAGGGATAGATGTCAAGACCGTTCAACATTCAGATCTACCAGGACATACTATTCAATTACCTCAGATATTACAGAAATTAGGGATAGAGAATATCTCATATTCTAGATTTCATCCTCCAATCCCTTTACACTGGTGGGAAGCTCCAGACGGCTCAAAAGTATTGGCTTGTAACCATATCCATGGATATGGATGGGGATTTATTCTCTTAGATGAGAGGGAGGGAAAAGAAAGGTTACTCAAAGAGATAGAAGAGTTAACTTCAATTTGGCCTTCTAAAAATATATTAATGGTACAAGAAAGCGATTTACTTCCTCCAGAGCCAGAAATAGTAGAAAGAGTATCTAAACTTAATAAAGAATTGCAAGATATAGAATTGAAAATATCTATCTTGGACGAATTTTTTGATGCAGTCAGAGAAGAAGAATGTAACTTACCCAGTTATAGAGGAGAAGCTCCTTATGGATTTTATAGCCTTCCTGCAACTCAGCCTGTTACCTATAGAGAAGCTCGAATTGCGGAAAATAGATTAACATCAGTTGAGAAATTTGCATCTTTAAGAGAGATTTTAAACTTTGGTGCCTATCCTAGGGAAAAGATAGAGCAGGCATGGGGAAATCTCTTCTATTGTCATGACCACAATGTAAGTGGACGAAGAGGAGAATTAAATAATGAGGTAAGAACTCAAAGAGCTATCTGGGCAAGAATAGAGGGAGAAGAGATATTAAGAGAGGTAATGTTATCTATTGGAGTAAATATTGACTACTCTCAAAAAGGTGACCCCATAGTGGTATTTAATCCACTCTCCTGGGAAAGAAGTGATATTGTCTGTAGTTATGTAAAACTCCCTGGGGAAGATATAAAAGGAGTGATGATAAAAGATAACCAAGGAAATGAAATACCTGTTCAGGTTTTAAGTATAGAACAAGCTAGGGAGGGAAGGGTTGATTTCTCTAATACTAATCTTACTAGAGTAGATTTCTTATTCCTAGCTAAAGATATACCCCCTATAGGCTATAAAGTCTTCTATGTGTATCCTATTAAGGAAGAATATAAGAGTAAGAGTAGTATAAAAATTGAAACTATATCGG
>JBMFMV010000046.1:0-15080 GCA_049970495.1 bacterium | reverse complement strand
ACATTAAGAGACTCTTTATTGATATTACTTCTTACAGAAGTCTCCCATATTATAATACCACCATTTGCAAGTAGCCCTTTGCCTAAAATTTCCTTAATAATATTTGAACAATCTACATTATATGGGGGATCTAAATAGATAATATCGTATTTAGTATCTATTATCCGAATAAAATTATCTACCGTCATACAATAGACTTTAGCCTGCTCTAAACAACCTAGTATTTCTATATTCTTTTTTATCGTATCTATGCATACCTTACTTTTATCAACGAATGTAACTACACTAGCGCCTCTACTCAAAGCTTCTATCCCTACTGTGCCAAACCCAGCGTAAAGATCCAAAAATACAGAGTCAGTTATTTTATTTCCTATAGAATTGAAGATAGCCTCTCGAATAAATCCCATAGTAGGTCTCACATTGATATTATTAGGAACAGATAACTTCCTTCCCCTGAATATCCCCCCAGTTATAACTATTTCCATTACTAACCTGTACTTAAAAATTCTAAGATACTTGAAGTTTCAACCCTTTCTTTAAGATTCCTATATAAAGAAAGAGTAGGATCTTTTTTCAAAAGTTTTAAAGCCTCTTCCCTTGCTAGCTCTAAAATTCTAGCATCACGTATAATATTACCTACTTTAAAATCTGGAATACCATGCTGACGTGTCCCATTTAATTCGCCTGGTCCTCTAAGTCTCAAGTCTGCTTCTGCTATTTCAAAGCCATTTTGTGTCTTGGTCATTATCTTTATCCTTTCTCTAGCCTCTTCGGTATTAAGATCACTTATAAGAATACAATAAGATTTTAGATTACCTCTTCCAACTCTACCTCTCAACTGATGCAGTTGAGAGAGTCCAAACCTCTCCGCATTCTCTATCACCATAACTGTAGCGTTTGGAACGTCAACACCCACTTCTATCACCGTGGTAGAAACTAATATATTAATCTCTCCATTTCTAAATCTATTCATTACTTCCTCTTTTTCGCTAATACTCATCTTCCCATGGAGCAAGCCAACCTTAAATTCTGGGAATACATCTTCCTGCATCTTCTTAGCCAAAGCCACAGCAGACTCTGCCTCTAATTTTTCTGACTCTTCTATCAATGGACATACAATATAAGCCTGCTGCCCACTCCTTACTATCTTTCTAACCATATTGTATACCTGAGCTCTCTGTTCACCAGAAGCCCAGTATGTAGCAACAGGTAATCTACCACTAGGAAGTTCATCTATAACCGAAATATCAAGGTCTCCATAGAGTGTGAGTGCTAAAGTCCTAGGAATAGGGGTAGCACTCATAACTAGAAAGTGAGGAGAAAGTCCTTTATTTCTCAACGCCATTCTCTGCATAACGCCAAACCTATGCTGTTCGTCTATGACTATACCCACAAGGTTTTTAAACTCAATATCCTCCTGTATAAGTGCGTGTGTTCCAATAACTACTGGAAGTTCCCCAAGAGCCAACTTCTCCTTTATCTCCTGTTTCTCCTTCTCCTTTGTAGATCCAATAAGTAAGGCAGTTTCTAATCCTAAGTTAGATAGAAGTGGACCTATTCTATCGTAGTGCTGTTGAGCAAGAATTTCAGTTGGAGCCATAATAGCACTCTGATAACCATTACAGGCTACCACATACAAGAAATAAGCTGCCACTACAGTTTTGCCTGACCCAACATCACCCTGTAAAAGTCTCTGCATCGATTTTCCACTTGCTATGTCTCTCTTTATATCTTCAATTACTCTTTTTTGTGCATTTGTTAATTCAAAGGGGAGGCTTTTGAAAAACTTTTCTTCTATATCTCTTGAGATCTTTATTACAGGAGCATTTTCTTCAAGTAGAGCCATCCTACGTCTTAGAATGGCAAGTTGAAGTAAGAAAAACTCCTCAAAGGTTAATCTTTCCTTAGCCTTCCTAAGACTCTCCTCACTGTTTGGGAAATGTACTTCTTGTATAGCGCTTTTTATATCTGGAAATCCATATTTATCTAATATCTCTACTGGTAAAAACTCCTCTAACTCATCTAAATATTGATTAAGGGTATTCCAAATTATATTTCTTACTATCTTCTGGCTTAAGCCTTCAGTAAGGGGATAGATAGGGATAATTCTTCCAGTATGAATAGTCTCATCACTATCAGCAATCTCATAGTCGGGATTTTGTATCTCTATCCTACCAAATCTTCTTGTAATATTTCCGTAGAGATAAAGTTTAGTTCCTTTCTTTAGTATATTCTTTAGATATGTCTGATTAAACCATATTGCGATAGCTTCACCAGTACTATCTCTTACCCTAGCCTTTACTAATGTAAGATTATTCCTTATCCGTTCTTCCTGGATATCTACCACATAACATAGAATAGTCTGATAAGTATCTGATTCTAAAGAATTTATAGGCTTTAAATTACTCCTATCTTCATATCTTTTGGGTATAAAATAGATAAGGTCATTTAAGGTTTCTATACCTAATCTTTTAAAAAGAACAGCCCTTTTGGGCCCTATTCCTTTTACATATTGGATAGGGGTATCTAGAACCAATCATCTACACCTCTGCTAAAACTTAAGAAATACCTACCACACTTACATTTACAGAAGAAACCATAAGACCTGTATATTTTTCTAAATCAGTCTTTATAGAACTAGCTATAATTTCAGCAAGCTCTGGTATATTTGTCCCATAACTTACTACTACATATACATTCACATCTACCTTATCACCTGAGATATTGACTTCAACCCCCTTAGAAGGAGACTCCACCTTTAAGAGATTAGCTATCTCTTCTGTAAAAGACTTAGAACTCATAGCAACTACTCCAGGGCATCTCAGAGTAGCATTTGTTACTATATTAGCTATCGCATTAGCAGATATATTTATCTGCCCTAAAGGATTTTCAACTTTACTTTCCATATATTATCTCCCTAACAATAAGTTACTATATTCATTATAGCACAAATATTTACATCTTTTCAGGAGCACTAACTCCTATTAGATCTAGCCCAATCTTTATCACTTGTTGGGTAGCAAAGGCTAAAGCCATACGTGCATACATTATAGAGTCTTCTTCCTGTAGGATTCGTAAAGAGTTATAGAAAGAGTGAAAATTCTTGGCTAAAGACTCTAGGTAAGAGGTAAGTCTATGAGGGGCACGATTATAAAATACATTTTTGAGTATATCGGGGAAATCCTCAAGAGTTATCATAAGTTCTACTTCTAAAGGATCCCTAAGAAATGAAAGGTCACAATCAAACATCCTTTCTAACTGTACTCCGCGCACCTCAGCCTGCCTAAACAGACTACAACATCTAGCAAAGGCATATTGTACATAGTATACTGGATTATTGACAGATTGGGTCTTTGCCAAGTCTATATCAAAATCTAGTTGGCTATTTGGATCCCTCATCACGAAGAAATATCTAGCTGCATCCTTTCCTACCTCATCAAGTAGTTCCCTTAAAGTGACCATCTCTCCTGTCCTCTTAGACATTCTAACAGCAGAACCACTCCTAAATAGATGAACTATCTGATAAATAATCGGCTCGAATGTATTAGGGTCATAACCTAGCGCCTCTATACCTGCTTTCATTCTAGCAACATAACCATAGTGGTCTGCACCCCATATGTCAATTATATGAGCAAATCCTCTTTTATACTTATCCAAGTGATATGCTATGTCTGCCAAAAAATAAGTCGAAGAACCGTCACTCTTTATAAGGACTCTATCTTTCTCATCGCCAAATCTTGTAGACGCAAACCATACCGCACCGTCTTTCTCATAGGTATAACCATTGGCCTTAAGTATCTCTAATGCCTCTTTCAAAAGGTTCTTCTTGTGCAGAGTACTCTCTTTATACCAACAATCAAATTTTATACCAAAAAGTTCTAAGTCCTCTTTCTGCCATCCTAGAATAGTATCTTCAGCAAACTCTTTAAGCTTTTCTAATCGTTCTTCCTGAGGAAGATTCCAGATACTATCCCCAAATTGCTCAAGGGCTAATCTTGCTATATCTTTTACATATTCTCCATGGTATCCTTCTTCTGGAATCTCAAACGGTTCTCCCAATAGTTCTTTCATCCTTGCTTCTACAGAAAGAGCTAAAAGTCTCATCTGAGTTCCCATATCATTCACATAAAATTCCCTTTCCACATCATATCCAAACCATTCAAAGATATTAGCCAAGACATCCCCTAAGGCTCCACCTCTTCCATTACCAACATGGAGAGGGCCTGAAGGATTAGCGCTCACAAATTCTATCTGTACCTTCTTACCCTGCCCTTCATTTGACCTTCCGTAGCTTTCTCTCTCCCTTATAATCTCCTTTATAACAAGATAAAATGCCCTTTCTCTTAAGAAAAAGTTTATAAAACCACCCTTTATCTCTACCCTGTCTATAAGCTCTAATGGGTCGGTAATCTTTTCTACTATCTCTTTAGCAATCTCATAAGGAGACTTTCTAAGAATCTTAGAAAGATTAAAAGAAACAGATGAAGTATAGTGACCAAACTCTGGATTTGGAGTCCTATCAATTACTACCTCTACCTCATGCAAGTTACTCTGTCTTAGTGAGTCTAAAATTCTATCAGCTAAATATCTTTTTAGTATCATCTTACATATCTCCCCACATCTACAACTATATTAATAGCGTCGATTAAATTTTTCCTTTCTAGAAAATCTACACTATCTGTATACCAATGCCAATTTACAGGAAAACCTCTTGCATCGAGAGCTATAATTGTCCCAGCACTGTAACCTCTAGCCAGAAATACTGTAGCATCAGTAGAAAGACCTAAGTAAGGCCTGAAATTTACATCTATTCCTTCACTACACTTCTTTATAACATCTAGCCAAACTTCTTTTACTTTGAATATCTTCCACATTCCCTCCTCAGTAGCTACAGTAAGCCTTCCTGCTCCAAGATTATCTAAGTTTAGAATAAAGGCATCCTTAAATAACTCTCCATATCTACGCTCTAAAGCCTCCGCCCCATAAGTCCCCGATTCCTCTCCTCCAGTAAATATTACCCAAAAAGGTATATTCTCTTCTACCAATACCTTTGCGCTACACAAAGCAGTTATAACCCCGGAACCATTATCATTCCCCCCAGGGCTAAATCCCATAAAAATCTCTCTGTGTAAATGGGCAACTATAAGAAACAGTAGGTATAAAGAAGGTATTAACCCTAAATAAAACCAAAGTCTTAAGGGAAATATAAGATTAAAAAGGGTAAGTATTAATACGGCTAAACTAGAGCTGGTAGTAAGAAGCATAGAAATTCTAGGGGAGGTAACAAATTTAGGATGGAAAAATATTGATGTCCTAGCAGAATCCACATGGGCCATTATAACCAATTTAGGCCTATCAGAATTTTTACCAATTACATTTTGCGATATTTTACTTCTAAATAAATTTGTAATATTATGAAATGTATCAAGCTCTCTAAACTCTAAAAGAGTAATAGATAGTGCCAAGAAAAATGGAAAAAATCTATTGATAAGAGTAAAAAAGACAGAAAACATTAAAAGTCCCCAAATTATTATATATGGATAAGAATAAGTCGGAACAACTTTGAAGGACTGAACATCAGTATCAAGTCCAAAGGATTTTAGCTTATCCTCTATCCAAAGAGAAAACTCTCTCTCTTTATCTGATCCTGTAGGTCTTGGTCCTAATTCTCTAATTTTAGAGATTACCTCTTCTAACAATTCCATAACTATTCCCACTCTATAGTTGCTGGCGGCTTTGAGCTTATATCATAAACAACTCTATTAACTCTAGGTACTTCGTTTATTATTCGGCTAGATATTGTTTCTAAGAGAGAATAAGGCAACCTAGCCCAATCAGCAGTCATTCCATCTTCGCTTAAGATAGCCCTTACAGCTACTACATGGCCAAATGTTCTTCTATCCCCCATTACTCCTACACTCATCTCAGGTAGAAGAACACCAAAATACTGCCAAAGTTCTCTACTTAGTCCAGCTTTCTCTATTTCAGTAGAGATTATATAATCTGCCTTTCTGATTATCTCTAATCGTTCTCTAGTAACCTCTCCTATAATCCTTATAGCCAATCCTGGACCTGGGAAGGGCTGACGGTAGACTATTTTCTCTGGAATACCTAAAGACACTGCAACTCTTCTGACTTCATCCTTAAAAAGGTATCTTAAAGGCTCAATCAACTTCAATCTCATCTTCTCCGGAAGGCCCCCAACATTATGATGAGTCTTTATCTTATAAGCCTTCTGTGAACTCGTAGCACTCTCTATTACATCCGGGTAGAGCGTTCCTTGGGCAAGAAAATCTATATTTCCAAGCCTAGTAGCAACCTCCTCAAAAACACTAACAAATTCATGTCCTATTATTTTTCGCTTCTCTTCAGGATCTGTCACCCCTTTTAACTTTTCCAAAAACCTATCCGTGGCATCAACATACTCCACTCTCATATTGAAGTTTTTTAGAGTATTCAATACTTGTTCAACCTCATTTTCTCTAAGTGTCCCTTGATTTACAAATATGCAGATAAGGTTGTCCCCAATGGCTTTGTGTACAAGTACTGCAGTAGTTGTAGAATCTACACCCCCGCTCAACGCACATATAACTTTTCCATTCCCAATAGTCTCTTTTATATTTCCTATAGCCTCATTTATAAAATGTTCAGGTGTCCAATCGCCACTACAATAACATATCTTATAAAGAAAGTTCTTTATGATCTTATCTCCATTTATAGTATGGATTACTTCTGGATGAAACTGAACAGCGTATAGATTTCTATCAGGGTCTTCTATAGCTGCTATAGGTGTATTATCAGTAGAAGCAGTAATCTTAAAATTCTCAGGGGGTCTTATAACTATATCATTGTGACTCATCCAAGCAATAAATTCTTTGTCTAATCCATCAAACAGAAGGGAATCTGCCTCGACCTTTAAAAGGGTTTTACCAAACTCGCCTTTCTCCCCCTTTACTACCTTACCTCCAAGCATATATGCCATAAGTTGCATACCATAACAGATTCCTAAGACAGGATATTTCCCACTAAATACTAAGGGACTACATTTAGGAGCTCCCTCTTCATAAACGCTAGAGGGTCCCCCAGAAAGGATGATCCCTTTTGGATTCCTCTTTTCTATCTCACTAAAAGGGACATCACACGGTAGGATCTCAGAGTATACTTGTTGTTCTCTTATCCTCCTAGCTATAAGGTTAGTATACTGTGAACCAAAATCTAAGACTATTACCGTCTCGCTCATCGTTTTATTACCTCAAACTTAGTATAAGGAATCAATACATCTGGAATTCTTATACTCCCATCCTTATTTTGATAATTTTCCATTATAGCAATGATCGCTCTACCTATAGCTAGAGCGGTTCCATTTAAGGTATGAACATACCGCACATTTCCATCCTCGTCCCTATACCTTATGTTTAGACGTCTAGCCTGGAAGTCAGTACAGTTACTGCAAGAGTGCGTCTCCCTATACCTATTTTGTCCTGGCATCCAAGCCTCTATATCGTACTTTTTACTTGCAGGAAAACCTAAATCACCTGCACAAATGAGAACTACCCTATAGGGTATATTCAACTTGCTCATTATCTCTTCTTCAACAGAGAGTAAAAATTCGTGTTCTTCCCAAGACTTAGTAGACAAGGTAAATGATACCATTTCGAGTTTATCAAACTGATGAACTCTTAATATTCCTCTTGTATCTTTTCCTGCAGCGCCAGCTTCTCTTCTAAAACACGAAGAGAAAGAGATAAATCTCTGTGGAAGTTCCTTTACATCGAATATCTCATCTTTAAACATAGGAACAATAGTATGTTCCGAAGTCCCTGCTAATCTCAGATCATCAGAGGGTATCTTATACATTTGGTCTTCAAGTTCTGGAAGATATCCAAGACCATAAAGTATATCTTCTCTAACAAGTACAGGAGGGATCACAGGGACAAACCCCTTTTCAATAAGAAGATCCGTCACAAATCTAATAAGTGCATACTCTAATATAACCAATTCCCGTTTAAGATAGTAGAACCTAGAACCACTTACTTTACCTGCCCTTTTTACATCAATCAGATCTAAAATTTCTCCTAGTTCTAGATGGTCTCTGGGGGTAAAATCAAAATGAGGTATATTACCATAGTATTTTATAGGTATATTATCATTCTCATCCTTTCCTTCAGGGACACTTTCATGGGGAAGATTGGGTAGGGTCAAAATCAGTTCATTTAGAGAATCTTCTACTCTCTTTAATTCATCTTCTAGCTCCCTCAACTTAGGAACTATCTCTTTGATCTTACCTATAAGCACATCTTTATCTTTAGGATTCTTCTGTATCTCTTTAGAAGTCACATTCTGTAGATGCCTAAGATTATCTACCTCTCTAATAAGGTCCTTTCTTCTTTGATTTAAGCTCAGTATCTTATCTATAGGAGCATCCACTCCCTTTTTCTTTAAAAGACTCCTTACTTCTTCTGGTTTAGCTTCTATAAGTCTTATGTCTATCATATCAATGCTCCTAATATTCCTCCTATTAAAAGTCCTGGTAAAAGATTTCCTACTTTTATCTTCCCTATTCCCAAAAGATTTATTCCTATACCAATAATCATTAATCCTCCAACTACAGTGATACAGGTCACAGAACTTTCAGGAAGGATATTCCCAACCATAGAGGCTAATATGGTTAGAATTCCTTGATAGCCTAAAACAACTAATGACGAGAATATAACTCCTACTCCTAATGAGGCGGATAAAACTATAGAAGAGATACCATCCATTATAGACTTTGTAAGCAAGATATTATACGTTCCCCTTATACCATCTTCTATTGCTCCGGTGATAGCCATGGGTCCTACACAGAAAAGCAAACTAGCCGCCATAAAACCTTGAGTAAAAGTAGCTACATTACTCGAAGCCTTCTTTTTAATCGCATCTCCTAATCTCTCTAGAAAAGATTCTATATCCAATAGTTCTCCTATTATACCACCAACGGCAAGACTTAACAAAACAACAATGGCATCCTTTATATCTTTAGTGCCAAATGCCATCTTCAGACCTACCGTTAAAGTAAACAGCCCAACAGACTGTATAGCTATCCTCTGTAACCTTTCCGAAAATTTATTTCCCAATATAAGACCTATAGCACTCCCAGTTACAACAGTTAAAGTATTTATAACTGTACCTAACAATATAGATCCTCCTACTTTATAGCAACTAGTTCTCCCTTTTCTTCCTTTGTCAGTATCCTATCTATATCAAGTATAATAATTAATCTTTCGTCTAATTTACCAACACCCTCTATGAAATCTGCCTCAATAGTGGTAACTGGAGGTGGAGGGTCTATATTATCCTTAGGAATTCTTAATACCTCTGTCACAGAGTCTACTATCAATCCTACTGTCTGCGAAGATATCTCCACCACTATTATCCTTGTATCTGGTGTAATTTCTTTTTCTGGAAGATTAAATCTCTCTTTCAAGTCTATAACGGGAATTATCTTACCCCTAAGGTTTATAACACCCTTAACAAAAGGTGGAGCCTTAGGTACAAAGGTGATATCTCTATACTGGATAATCTCTTGAACCTTATAAATATCTATCCCATAATCCTCGTTTAATAGAGAAAAAACTACTAATTGTCTTTCCTCTGCCATAAAAACTCCTCCTTCTTTATTTTGCTCCTTTCAAAAATACTAAAGCAGATGCTCCTACCACACCTGCTTGTTCTCCTAAAGTAGCCCTAGTTATCTTTACGTCCCTCCCCCCAGGAAGGGCATAAGTATCTACTACTTTTCTTATAGGATTAATTAAATAATCTCCAAGGTTTGAAACACCACCTGAAAGAAGTATGATATCTGGGTTAAATATATTTATAAAGCTAACCATGGCATATCCAAGCAATGTAGCTATCTCCTCTATCGCCTCTAAAACCACATTGTCTCTACTCTCAGCATACTTTAAGATTTCATCAGGTATTGATATAGACTTCCCCTTCTCTTGAATCTTTTTTATAAGAGCAGGACCAGAGGCATATGCTTCAATACAGCCAATACCACCACAGTTACATCTAATGCCATCATACTTTATACTCATATGTCCTAATTCTGCCCCAACTCCTCTTGCTCCTCTAAATACCTTACCTTCGTAGATTATTCCAGATCCAATTCCAGTCCCAATAGTAAGACATAAAAGGCATCTAGCACCTCTGCCTCCTCCAGCCCACCATTCTCCTAAGGCAGCAACATTACCGTCATTATCCACATAGGTTGGAAGATTAAATTTCTTTTCAACTATGTCCTTTAAAGGTGTCCCTGCCCAGTCTTTAAGATTCGGTGTAGCTGTAACTATCATCCCAGTATCAGGGTCAACTTGCCCTGCTGTTCCTATCCCTATTCCTATTATGTCTTCAGACATAAGTCCCTCTATAGCCTCATACAAGTGACTTAGAATTCTATCCCTACCTTCTTTTCCTTCACTAGGAACCTTCAAAAGTCTTATTATATTCCCCTTCTCATCAATCACTGCAGATAAAATTTTTGTTCCTCCAATATCTACCCCAATTGCTTTAGCCATAATCCATCCCTCTCCAATGACTTATAAATCATCTCTATAGTCTCTAAAACCGAGAGCGAATTTGTAGCATCTATCCTTGTAGGGCTATTATTAATTATACCATTACAGAAATCTAACATCATATTTCTAAAACAAAGCTTCCTCAGATATATGGGATCATAACTAATAACCCTTGGTGAAACTATATTATCCTTTGTCTTCCATGTCTCTATAATGTTTAAAGCTGGACCACCAATTACTACTGATCCTTTATCGCCAAATATGCTTAAGCTAGTTTCAAGATTCTGGGGATAAATAGAAAAACTCCCTTCGAAGGTAGCTAGAGCTCCATTATAGAATCTTAAGATAGCTACTAGAGTATCTTCTGTTTCGATAGAGTGTGTAAATGTGCCACTCATAGCACTTACAGATTGAATCTTACCAAAGAAAGATATAAGTAGGTCTAGATAATGAATAGCCATATTATAGAGCATACCACCATCATAGAGCTTACTACCTCTCCAAGAATTTTCAAAGTATTCTTGAGGTCTATACCAGAGCATATGAACGCTTCCTAAGAAGAGTTTTCCTAAGGCATCTTTCCTTATAGCCTCCTGAGCTGACTCTATGAGGGGATTATACCTCATCTGAGCTACCATCCCCAACTTTAACCCCAATTTATCAGCCAGGGAACATAGTTCTTTAGCCTCTTCTAAACTCAAGACTAGCGGCTTTTCGACGAGGACATTTATACCCGAACTTAGTGCATCCTTAGCAATATCATAATGAGAGGAGTGAGGTGTAGAAATAGATACCAAATCTAGCCTTTCTTCTTTTAAAAGTTTTCTATAATCTGTATAGACTTTTTCAACATTATAGCTTGAAGCAAATTCTTCTACTCTAGAAAGGTCCTTATCACATACCGCTACAAGTTCCAACCAAGGTATATCAGATACAACTTCGCCATGTTTATGAGCATTCTGCCCACATCCTATAATAGCAAATCTAATTCTTTCCATAGAAAGACCTTATAACCTCCGCAACTTCTTTAATCTCTTCATCGGTCAATTCTGGCCACATAGGTAATGCTAGAACTTCTTTAGAAGCTTTCTCTGCCTCTGGGAAATCCCCAAATTTATAACCCAAATCTTTATATACCTTTTGGAGATGTAATGGTAGAGGATAATATATGGTTGAGCCAATACCGTGATCAGAGAGACATTTCTGTAACTCATCTCTATTTTCTGCCCTTATAACGTATTGATGAAATGTATGACTCCGTCCTTCTTTAACTCTCGGAACCCTTACATAGGGTATATCCGAAAGTAAGGTGGTATACAGCTCAGCTATTCCCTGTCTTCTTTTTATAAAGTCATCCAAGTGCCTAAGCTTCACTCTTAATATAGCAGCTTGAAGCTCATCTAACCTACTATTATAACCTAACTCACCATGGTAATACTTTTTAATACTACCATGATTCCTCAATGCCATTAACCTATCCTTTAACTTCTCATCATTAGTGACTATCATTCCGCCATCACCAAAAGCTCCCAAATTCTTGGTAGGGAAGAAACTAAAACATCCTGTATCACCAATACTGCCAGCCTTTTTACCATAATAAATTGAGCCTATAGCCTGGCAGGCATCTTCTATTACAAAAAGGCTATACCTTTCTTTAATCTCCATAAGCTTACCCATATCACACATCTGTCCAAAAAGATGTACTGGAAGTATGACTTTAGTGTTTTTAGTTATTATCCTTTCTACCTGCTCTACATCCATATTAAGCGTATCTGGTTCTATATCAACAAAAACTGGCTTTGCCCCAAGATGAGAAATTACTTCTGCGGTAGCAAAAAATGTAAATGGGGTAGTTATAACTTCATCTCTAGGACCTACTCCACAGGATCTTAAAGAAAGCAGTAGAGCATCTGTTCCTGAAGCAACCCCAATAGCATATTTAGTCCCACAATACTCTGCTATTTCTTCTTCTAGAAGCCTTACATTTTCTCCTAATATAAATTGTCCACTTGCTAATACATTTTGAATTGCCTGATCTATCTCTACCTTAAGCATCTGATATTGTCTTTTAAGATCAAAGCTAGGAATTTCCATCTTTCCTTAATTCCTCCTTAAGATTTTGCCAAAACTCTAAAAAGAAGGCTAAAAATATCCCTAAAAATAGAGATGCCACCCCAGCAATAAGGATATTAAGTACAGTATTAGGTTTACTAGGTTTTTCTGGTGGTACAGCATAGTCTAAGACCTGAATCTCCATTGATTCTCTCGCCTCGCCTATCTTTGCCTGTTCATACTGCGTATAAAGTGTACTATATATAGCTTCTTGCAATTTTACATCTCTCATAAGCCTAGAAAGCTGCAGACTTAAATCTGGAAGTTGGCTCAGCTTTTCTTCATACCTCGAAATCAGATCCGTTAAGCCCTGCAGTTTAGCTTCAAGAGAGATCCTTTTGACGCTTAAATCGAATAGCTCTGGGGTAGAAAGTGTACCTAATGCATTAGATAACCTTTCTATTTCTTCTTTCATAACTTTCTTTATTTCAGCTATCTGTTGTTTTACTTCGATAACTTTAGGATGAAGTTCTCCATAATCTTGTAAAAGAGTAGCAAGGTTTACTTCGCTTTCTATGAGTTTTTCACGCCACATCTGGATCTTAGGGTCTGAACTTATAGTGGTTACAGTTAGGAGATCTTTCCCTAAAAGTTCAGCTTGAGCACTAAGGATACTCTGTAAACTATTTATCTGTGAGTTTACAGTACTCAACTCTATCTGTGTGGATTCTTTTTGTGACTGTATGTTAGCCATATTTTCTATTAGTGCCTTGGTTTCATCACTAATACTTATTAACTTATATCTATTCTGAAAGGCCTTGAGCCTTGATTCTGCTTCACTTAGAAGTTTTTCTGTCTCCTTTAGTCTCTTTTCTAAGAAGGCTTTTTCTCTCTGAGCAGAGCTAAGCATAAACCTAGATGCTATCTCTTTTAATGCAGAAACATATGTATTGGAAATATCAGCAGCTAGTTGTGGACTTTTAGCTTCAGCAGTTATCTCTATAGTGTTTTCTTTAGTATCATTTATCTTTACAGATTTCTGCAGGACGGTTATAACTTGCTGGATGCTATTACCTTCATACTCTTTCTCTAAGTTTAGTTTCTTGACAACATATTCAGCTGCCGATCGACTTTTAAGAATAGCAACATAGTTTGCCCCTATACCACTTGGCAAACCTACTATCCCAGTGACAGGCAGAGACTGTAACAACTGTGTGCTTATACTACTACCTTTCTCACTAGGTAAAAGTATTACTGCCTTTGCAGAATATACCTTAGGGCTTATCTTACTAAAAAGATATGCTCCAATAATAGCCAATAGAAAAATAGTTATAATGTAGGCTCTTCTCTTTCTTAACACCTTTATAAGGTCAACCAAGCTTATTTCTTCTTCCATAATCACCACCCAAATAGAGAGCTAAAGGTATTCTTTAATACTCCAATACTCATGAGGATTTGGACAAGGTCCTGCCAACCCTTAAAGAGTACCTCAGGAACGTATACTATGTCATCCTCTCTAATCTGTATATCTAACTCACTCTTTCCTCTTTTAACAATATCTTCATAATTGACCGTTACCATTTCGGCTTTGTCACCACTCTGCCTAATAACAGTAACCTTCTTAAGATCTGCCCTGTCTTTAACCCCACCAGCGGCACTTATATATTCAGTAAGTCTTCTCCCCTCTACATACTCTATAGTTCCAGGATTATTAACCTGTCCTAATACATAAACAAGTCTTCTCAGCTCTGGTATAAATACATTGTCTCCATCTCTTAATATAAGATTATTAGTCTCATCGCCTCTAAGGGCATAATCAACATTAAAGAGAATATCTTCTTTCTTACCATCTACAATACGCTCAATTTTTCCTAAAGTTCTAGTAGATTTTTCCGTCAAACCTCCAGCTCTTATAATAATATCTCTTAATCTATCACCTTCTCTTATCTCATAAATGCCTGGTTCTCTTACCTGTCCAAAAATTCTGATAGTTTTCTCCATTGGAGGAACAAAAATTACATCCCCATCTACAAGTCTTAAGCTTACATCTTGAGATGTATCTCCTAAAACAAGGACCTTATAAAGGTCTATAACTGCTATCTCTTTACCTCCTCTCAGAATCTTTATGTTTCTAGTACTTGCAGTAGGTAGTATTCCTCCTGCACGGGATATTAATTCTGATACTCTTGAACCTTCTCGAGCTTGACCCAAAACAATCTCTCCTGTAGGAGTCCCACTTATTTCTCCAGTAGTCAAAGTAATAGCCCCAGGGTTCCTTACCTGCCCTAGCACATATACTCTATCTATCCTAGTTGGTATCCTAATCATATCTTTATCCTGTAGAGGAACTTCAGAAGACTTAAAGAAATCCAGCTCTATAATCTCTCCAGAGGCTCTTTCAATAATCCCCCCTACTAGGCTTGCTTTAGGTGTTATGCCTCCTGCCATCTCTATTACATCTTTTAGCTTGTC
>JBMFMV010000045.1:0-15356 GCA_049970495.1 bacterium | reverse complement strand
GAAACTATTTGAGACAGAAAGGGCTAAAGAGGAGGCAGAAAAACTAGCAATAACCGACCCTTTAACAGGTCTTTACAATAGGAGATACTTAGAGGAGAAACTTTCTCACGAGTTGATCAGAGCCAAGGCTTATAGTAGATATCTTTCCATTATTATGGCTGATATAGACTATTTCAAAAAGATCAATGATACATATGGACATA
Source organism: bacterium (assembly GCA_049970495.1). GTDB lineage: Bacteria > DUMJ01 > DUMJ01 > DUMJ01 > DUMJ01 > DUMJ01. The sequence continues at coordinate 15,153 of JBMFMV010000045.1, read as the reverse complement.
AGGTTGGAGACGAGGTTCTCAAGGGGTTAGCCCTCATACTCAAGGCTAATATAAGAGGGGAAGATGTTGTAGCTAGATACGGTGGTGAAGAGTTTGTAATAGTTTTACCCAATGTGAGTAAATATGATGCATATAGAATTGCTGAAAGGATAAGAATTGAAATAGAAGAGACATCCTTTAAAGAGATAGGAGTTCCTGAAAAGATAACTGTAAGTTTTGGAATATCTAGCTTTCCCGATGATGGAGAAGAAGCGATTGACCTATTAAAAAAGGCAGATCAAGCTTTATATCAGGCAAAGTCATTGGGTAGAAACAGAGTAGAGGTTTTTATGGAACCATCTGAGTCCATACATTTCTAAGACCTAAAATTTTAGCTATCTCTACTGCTTTTTCATACTCCTCTCTACTTATTCTCCTGTTGATAGGGGGGAAACTTATAGCTTTATACATAGGTCTATACTGAGCCATAAGGCTTATATATGTATCCTTAGAGATCTCTTCTGATATAAACCTTAACACTTCCTCTGTCCCACTTATATCATCCGGCATTACTAAGTGTCTTATTATAAGTCCCCTCTTAGCTATCCCATTTCTATCTAATACTAGATTCCCCACCTGTCTAAACATCTCTTTTACTGCTAGTCTATTAATTTCCGGATATCTAGGGGCATTAGAAAATTTTATCGCATACTCCTCAGAGCTATACCTCATATCTGGAAGGTATATATCTATGACACCCTCTAAAAGTTTTAAGACCTCAAGACTCTCATAACCGCTAGTATTATAGACTATCGGAATATTCAGCCCTTTCTCTATAGCTATAACTAATCCAGACAATATCTGAGGGACAAAGTGAGTTGGGGTAACAAGGTTTATATTATGACAACCAAGCCTTTCTAAATAGAGCATTATATTAGCTAGGTCTTCCTCTGAGATCATATCTCCCTCACCTAACTGACTTATAGTATAGTTTTGACAGTAGATACACTTGAGATTACAGTAGGTAAAAAAGATTGTTCCAGAACCGTTAACTCCACTTAGAGGAGGCTCTTCCCCATGGTGAGGGCCATAACTAGAAACCCAGAGTCTTGCATCTACCCCACAGGTTCCCCTTTCTCCTTTAAGTCTATTTACACCACATTCCCTAGGGCAGAGCCTGCAAGATTCTAAATAAGAATAGGCTATATCCCTTTTCTCTTTTAAGACTTTAAGGTCTATCATTGTATTTTTAATTATAATACTAAAGTTTTCAAAATTTCTACCGATATAAATAAAGTAGAAGACAGTAGATTTTTTGGGGTTACTATGGATGGCAGGCCCGTTGATAATATAAGAGAAAATATAAAGGCACTAGTAATAAATCCGAAACCAAAGCCAAAGCCTTTAGAAGTAAATATAGAAGAGAATGAAGAGCCTAAAAATTTTGAGCTAATAGATATGCATTTTAGGTTTAAAATTCATAAGCCTACTAATGAGATAATCGTTCAGATTATAGATTCGCAGACAGGAGAAGTAATAAGGGAGTTTCCCCCCGAAAAAATTTTAAATATGGTCTCAGAGTTTCTTAAGATGTCAGGTCTTATTATAGATAAGAAGGTATAGGTGATAAGTATGGCTAGTTCATCTTTTAATGTTTGGGGTCTAGCTTCTGGTATAGACACAGAGAGCATTATAAAGGCTTTGATGTTAACAGCAAAGGCACCGATTACCAGGTATCAGAATCAGCAGTTAGAGATAACTTGGAAACAGGAGATATGGAATAGTATAAAAGAGAGATTAAAGACTCTTCAGGAGGTTGCATCAAATCTTGCAGATAAAAACAGTATAGTTACCAAAAAGGGTGTCTCTTCGAATGAATCTGTCTTAACCGTCTCTACTACCGGTTCTGCCCCTTTAGGGACATATGTCTTTAATGTGCTTGATATAGCCAGGGCGCATACAGTAACAAGCAATAGCTATAATTCTAAATCTGAAAAGATTACATTTTCTAATGGAAATATAACGATAAACGGAAAGACTATAAATGTAGGAACTCAAGCCTCTCTATTAGATATAGCTCAGGCTATAAATACCGATGCAGATATAAGTGCTAAGGTTAAGGCGAGTATAGTGAATACAGGCTCAGGTTATAGACTTGCAATCACATCTCTTATAGGAAGCATAGATAGTATAGATTTCTCCGGAAATAATGATGCGCTAATTACTCTAGGAATTTTAAAAGATGATGGTACTGTAAAATACCCAAACAGTAGTGGAGAGGCAAAAACCCAACTTGCCACAGATCTACAATTTACTCTATCAGGCATGACAGGAACTATTATAAGACAATCCAATAAAGTTACAGACCTATTTGAAGGGGTTATTCTTAATATTAACTCTACTGGAACATCTGTAGTTACAATAAACTATGATACATCTCAGGCTATATCAAATATAGAAAGGTTTGTAAACGTGTACAATGAGACTATATCCTATATAAGGACAAAACTTACAGAAGAGAGAGAAGAAGGGATAGCCTTTTTAAGCGAGGCAGAAAAAGAAAAGATGACCTATTATGAGATACAGCAACATAACGAAAAATTAAAAGTGGGATTATTAAGGAATGATTCTACGTTAAGAGAAATAGAGGAGCAACTTAGAAGCATTATATCTGGAGTAGTACATGCAAGTGATGGAACACCACTATCTCCAAATATAAGGTCTCTAGCAGATATAGGGATATCTATAGGAAAAGTTGGATATGTCTCAATGGAAGATATCCTATCTGGTAAACTTACCATAGACTACGAGACTCTAAACGGAGCTCTAACTGAAAATCCAGAGGTAGTTGCAGAATTATTCTCAAAATCCTATACGTTTATTCAAGATGAAATACCAGAAGGTAACATAGATGGGATGAGTACTACGTTTAAGCTAAAACATGTGCCAGTTTCATATGATATTAGACCAATGGTATATGCAGACGGAGTTCTACTTACACAGGTATTTGGGAATACAACCCCGGGACTGGGTCAGTTTAAGATTGATTATACTACAGGGACTCTTACTTTGGGACAGGCACCGGCAAATAGTCTTAAGATATCCTATGGATATAGAGTAACAACGGAAAGTACAGCTGGTATAGCGGTAAGATTAAATAATATTCTAAAAGAATATACTGAAGAAGTTACAGGAGTTATCCCTTATACAATAAATAATCTTACTACTGAATATAAGGAGCTCAATGAGCTTATAAGTGATACAAGCTTGAGGCTTTCTCTCTATGAGGAAAGCCTTATCGCAAAGTTTACTGCCCTTGAAAGCGCTATTGCAAGTTTACAATCCCAGAGTAACTTTTTGTCTAGTTATATAACAGGATTACAGAAACAAGGAGGGAAATAATGGCTATAGCAAGTCCTTATAATCAGTATGAAATGACAAAGGTTCTAACCAGTAGTCAAGGAGAGTTAATAGTATTACTATATAAAAGGAGTATAGCATTGTTGGACAAGGCCATAGAAGATATAGAAGCTAGTAATTTCTTAGGCTCTAGCGAAAGTATAGGTAAAGTCTGTAAGATAGTAGAATACCTACTCAGTACACTGGATATGGAAAAAGGAGGTATAATAGCAGAGAACCTATCGAAGCTCTATGATTTCTGTCTATATACCTTAACAGTTAGTAATGGAAGTAATGATAAGGAAGGAATAATAAGGGTAAAGGGTATACTTGCAGGGTTATTAGAGGCATGGGAGGAAATTAAAGACTATGAGTAAGGAAGAGCTATTAAATAGAATTATCGAGCTAGACACCAAAATTCTTTCCCTCCTTGATCCACTAGAGATATCAAGTCTTATCTTAAAGAGAGAGGAACTATTGGCATCAGTCCCCGAAGTAAAGCTAGGGTTCAATGAGGCCAAATCTATTCTAGAGAATAATAATAAGATTATGACGCATCTTAGGAATATAGAGGCAGACCTAAAAAGGAGGCTAAGAGATATAAATCACTATTCAAGCATATATAAAAGCTATTATTTATCTTCATATAAGCTTAAGGATAATCTACTAAGCAAGAAGATGTGAATTCTTTTTTCTAGGGTCTGTTACGCCAAAGAAGAGTACGGATAAGCCTAATATATTGGCCATAAGGGACACAAGAAAGACTATTGGGTAACCAAAATTCTTTGCTATAAAGCCACCAATTAAAGGGCTAAGAGCTAATGCTGGAGATATAAGGATATTATTTATCCCTATAAATGTTGGCCTTCTATCTGGAGGAGCAAATTCTAATATTATAGGAAGTCCAGAGATCATAAAAGCACTATTCATAGCTCCAGAGAGGGCAAAGACTAGATAAAATGGTGTAGGTATAGGGCTAATCAAAGCTATAAGATTCCCTAATAGGTTACAGATAACTCCACCTAATAATACATTCTTGTGCCCTGTTCTATCAGCCAAAGGTCCCCAGAGGAGATTAGCTAAAGGCTGGGCACCAACGAAAAACATAGTAAATGTGCCTATATATCTATCCGGTAGAGAAAATTTACTAACTGCGTGAACGGTATAGAATGCTAATCCCATCACTCCAAAACTGACAAGAAACCTTGCCAATATATAGTTTCTGAAATACCTATTTTCCTTTAAAATCTTTGTAATCTCTTTAGTATAATTTGTCTTCCTATTCTCATTTTTCTTTTCTATCTTTGGTTCTTTTATACAGAGAAGAATAACATATGCTATAAGAAGGATAATCATTGTAATTACGAAACAGATCCCAAAGTTCTGAGGGAATGGATACTTACTTAAGATCTCACTTACCAATATAGAACCACCTATACCTAAGACCCCACCAAGACCATTACCTAGAGCGATAAATTTTCCCCTACTAGTTACAGGGATAATCCTAGCAACAAAGTCCATCCAGCCAGGCATTATAAATCCTGTCCCAAAATATCCTATGGCTAAAAATATTAACGATAAATAGATAGTCAACTGAGGATTTGACTTTGCAAGTGTAAAAGCTAAGAGAGAAAGGAATGGGTATGGACTTCTCTCTAGCCAAGTAACAGTAGCAACAAACTTTTTCACAGAGTTTACCCTCTCCACAATAGGTGCTGAGAAGATACTTGGAAAGGTAAAACCAAGATTGACCAGGGTGGGAATGAGTCCTATCTGGACATCAGAAGCACCAAGTTTCTTTAGAAACATAGGGATTACAGTAGCGGTAGAGGCAAAAGTCAGTGCTAACCCCCATAATCCCGACTGTGTAGCTCCAAGTATAAAATTCCTCCTATACTGCCTTGTAGAAAGGTCTACCGAATTATTCATTTGGTAGTGCTACTTTTAGGATATTCGTATCATAACTTGGCTGTATAGAATAACCTGGCGGAACTATGAGAAAATCATTAGGATTCCAATACCCATCAATGGCATCAGAGATTAGCTTCATACTACCATTTATCTTCCGATAAGTCCAACCCCTCTTCTCTGCCTCTTGCTTTACTTCTTCCTCATAGGAAAAGGGAATTGAAAGTCCCATGTCTATATAGACCGCCTGATTATAACGGATAAGCCAAGCCCTCTCTAACTCGAATAGATATTTTGCATTCTCTTCTCCGTATTTTTCTACATACTCCTCATAAGTCTTACCCAATCCATATCCACTGGCAGGAGATCTATCTACAGACTCCCCACCTCTTTCAACCCAACCAGTAGTAAAATAATATGTCCCTGGATTCTTAGAGAATTCTCTAGCATATCTCTCCTTAGAACCTAAAAATAGGGTTATGCAGTCGTGAGCCTTAGGTATAACTAACGGGATATCTCTAGCAGTAACTCCCACAGTCCCATTACTACAGAGGCCATAGATTAAGACGATAGCCTGGTATTTTACAGAAGAGAAAGAGGATATTCTATCTATCTCCTCTTGCAGTTCTACTCTCATCCTCTCAGGATTGTCATGGAGTCCTTTAGGTTTAAATACAGGATGAATAATATTCCTAGTTAATAGAGCTGCATAACAGATTTCTCTACACAATACCTCACAAGCAATAACAGCAATCTTTTTACTTCTTTCCTCTATAAGCCTTGTTAGTTCAGATAAACTTTCTTGTTGCTTCATCTTAGATCTTCCAATATCTCTTTAATAGTTAAGAGATTTTCTTTAGGGGTCTCTGTAGGGACAGCACAACCTGGGGCTACTATAAGTTTCTTAGCTCCCGCTTCAACTATAGTTTTAAGGACTTCTCTCTTAACATCCTTTGAGGAATAATTTATAATAGCTTCTTCGTTTAGACCTGTAGCTATACAACCATTAAATAAGCTTCTAGCCGATTCAAGAGATGGAGGAGTCAGCCTATTACTCCAAGTGATAACCTCAGGATTAAAGACCTTAACAATATCGAACATCAGCTCGTATCCGTGGAGATGCAGTATATTGAAATCAAACCCTCTGGCAGATTCCCATATAATCATATCGTATGGCATAAAATGTTGCCTGTAGGTAGGGGAGTCCATTATGTCTCTATTAGCCCCTTGAAGTGCCATATATATACCCGAAAGACCTATATCTCTACAAGAAGCTATAAAATTAGCTAAAGACCTAGCTATAACTTCCAAACCAAAGTGAAGCGCTCTAGGATTATTCTTAAGGTGTTCTATCGTCTTTTTACCTGTCAATTTTTCGGCATAGGCGAAGGTACTAAATATGGTATCTATAACAAATCCATCATCTGGAAGATTCTTGATTATAATATCTAGTGCCTTACGTTGAGCACTAAAGTTTTTTGTATCAGCACTAAGTATATCTAATTTATACCAGTCTTCAGGCTCTTTTATAGTAGATATACCTTCTGGTAATTCATAAGGTATATCATGCATAACCTTGAGAAAATCTGGGTCATACATATTATAGAACCTAAGCTCCTCTTCCGCCAAAGGTTCTCCGGAAGGAAACTCTAGCCATCTAAAGTGGTACCAAAAACTAAAGGGTATTCTATCAACAGAATCCCCTCTTACCGCAGATAAAACTCTTTCTCTCTTAGTCAATGTTTCCGCCTCCTATCTTATTATCCAAAAAGAATAATGCCTCCGCCTTAGCCATAATATTATTATCTACATCTCTAATTTCAGAGTAGACACTAGCAACTTTACTCCTTATCTTTCCTAAATAACCTATTATCCTGTACCTATCCTTAGGTTTTAAAGGCTTTAAGAATTTTACACGGAGCTTAACAGTCAAACCTCTATAACCGTTAAACTCTAAAGCATAAGCCATTGCCTCATCGAGAAGCGTCGTTACTATCCCGCCATGAACTATGTCTGGATAACCCTGATGGAAATCATTAGGAGAAAATATCGCTTCAACTAGCGAATCTTTTTTGACAAATTTTAGATGAAGACCTATAGGATTTGACTCACCGCAGGCAAAACAGTATGGGAATCTATTTTTTACCACTTCTTCTTCCTCTCTTTTTTATCTCAGGAAGAACCTCCATATACCCTAGATGTTTTACTACTATGTAACTTTCCCCTGTCTCTAAAGTTAGTACTTTAGCCTTCTGTCTAGCTTGAGAAGGGCTATCAAATACATATGGATGATTGCTAGGTATGACCGAATAAAGCTCTGGCATATCCTTAGCACCTCTACTTATATATCGAACCTTAACTGCCATATTGAATCCCTCCTTACTTAATAAAAATGAGATAACTAATATTTTACCACGATCCTCTTAATTACTTCATACAGTATAACCCCACAAGCCACTGCCACGTTGAGAGATTCTGCCTTTCCAAATATCGGAATCCTCACCGTTACATTACAAAACCTTTCAGTATCTCTTGATAAACCTCTTGCTTCACTACCAAATACTAAAGCTAAGGGAAACTTCCATTCAAAATTGTAGTATAAAGTCCCTTTATGAGAGCTAGTTCCAATAATGAGATATCTATCTATAATTCCACCAAAGAATTGCTCAGTATCTTCCACTTTGACAACCGGGATATGAAAGATAGAACCCATGCTTCCCCGTACTACCTTATAGTTATACGGGTCTATACCCCCTTTCAGAACAACTACTCCGCTAGCTCCAACTGCATCAGAGGTCCTTATTATAGTGCCCAAATTACCTGGATCCTGAACCCCATCGACAATTACTAAGATATCGCCGTTAGACAAAGTCACATCTTTTTTTGGAAATACTCCAAGTACACCTGGGGGAGTTTCTAAAGTAGAAAACTCCTTCATCTCCCTTTCACTTACTATGTATATCTCTGATTTATTATTAACTTGTGCTATAAGTGGGGCATACTTTTCTGCATCTTCTTCGCTCACTATAAGCCATCTTGGAAACCACCCAGCACTTATTCCCTCTTTAACTACAGTGTATCCCTCGGCGATGAAATATTTCTCTTGCGCCTCTCCTATGCCAAGTTTTAAAGCATTTATCCTAGACCTTAAGGCTTTAGGTATCATCAATGCGTCTTCAACGAAAATTTATTCTCTTTTCCCTCTAAGAGCCTTTTTATATTATCCTTATGACGAATTATAACAAGTATAGCAACAAGTGCCATTATAAGTATAGAGAAAAAGTTATGTCCTCTTATTAAAAGCAAAAATACCATAAAGATAACGCTAGCTATAGAGCCTAGGGATACATAACTCCATATTGCTATAAAACATCCCTCAATTAAAAACGATAGAATTGCTACAACTGGATCAAAGGCAAGCATCATCCCGTAGGTGGAACTAACTCCCTTTCCCCCCTTAAATCCCAAAAAGGGAGAAAAACAGTGACCTAAAACGGATAACGCACCTGCTAAAAGGAACAACTCCCTCGGCAATCCCATAGCCCTACCTATAAGAACAGGGACAGCACCCTTTAGTATATCTGTTGTAAAGACAACCAAACCTGGCATAACCCCCAGAGTCCTTATGACATTGGTAGCTCCAATATTACCACTACCTTTGCTCCTTATATCTACGTTATACACATATTTACCTATAAGATACCCAAATGGTATACCGCCAAGGATAAAACTAAAAATGTATAATAAAATTACTCTCAACTTTCCCTCCACTCTATCCTTATAGGATTTCCCAAAAAAGGATAAATATTCCTTATTCTCTTTTCTACCTCTCGATATGTCCTTTCATTTATCCCCCTGACACTATTGACAAAGATCAAAAACTTTGGAGGTAAAAGCTCTATCTGCTTCCCATAATAGACCTTTATCATCTTTCCATCTTCTCCAGGGAAAGACAAACCTGCTAAAGCACTATCTAACTCTCTTTTCTTCAGCTCCCTTCTACCTGCATTTATAACCGAAAGGATGGTCTCTTTAAGTTTCTTTATCCCCTTTCCAGTAAGACAAGAGGTATAACATACAGGGACATAAGGAACTAACGGAAAACTTGAAGGAAGCGGTAACTTTTCCTTCAATAAGTCTATCTTATTCCATACCACTATTATTGGTTTTTCCATTTCTAATATACTTTGTGTAATCCTCTTATCAAAATTGGTCAACCCCTCCTGTATGTCTAAAACCAAAATAGCTAGGTCTGCCCTATTTACTGCCCTTAACGTATTTGATACTGCTACTTTTTCCACTATAGAACCCTCGCGCCATCTTCTCCTTATCCCAGCCGAATCTATAAGTATTACACTTTCACCACCTAGATCAAGCTCTTCCTCTATGGTGTCCCTAGTGGTTCCTGCTATCTCTTTTACTATAGATCGATCTTTACCAAGGAGTCTATTAAAGAGAGAAGACTTCCCTACATTTACATTACCTACTAAGATTACCTTTAATAGGTTAGGTCTTTCCCCTACACTCTCTATAGGAGATAGTGATTCAATAACCTTATCTAACAACTCATCTACATTGATGCCATGATAGGCAGAGATAGGTATCACATCTGTAAAACCTAGGGAGAAAAATTCTGGTAAGATTAAGTCTTTTTTGTCAAAATTATCTACCTTATTTACTACAAGAATCACCTTTTTACCATAATCTCTTATAAGTTGAGCAAGTTCTAAGTCATCGCTAGTTATCGAACTCTTTGCATCTACAACAAATAGAATCTTATCTGCCTCTTCTAATGTCTTTTTCAGCTCTAAATTAATATCTTCCTGAAACGGGTCCTCATCCTTTGTAGTAAATCCACCTGTATCGACAAGAACAAAAGGAATACCACCCCAATACCCTACCTCATACAACCTATCTCTTGTAGTATGAGGTACTGGGCTAGTTACCGCCTTTTTTTCTCCTAAAATCCTATTAAAAAGTGTAGACTTCCCAACATTAGGTTTACCTACAATAGCTACTATTGGCAGCATAGCTTTCTAATTTTTTCTAAGACTTTATCTATAACCCAATCTGGTGTAGATGCACCTGCAGTAATTCCTATCCTCTTTTTACCTATAAACCACTCTGGTAAAACCTCTTCCCAAGATTCTATGTGATACACGATAGCCCCTTTGGATTCAGCTATATCAACCAGTCTTCTAGTGTTAGCACTATTTTTCCCACCTATAACTATTATAACATCAGTTTTATTGACAAGTTCTTCCACTGCCATCTGTCTCTTTCTAGAAGCATTACAGAGCGTATTAAATACCCTTACCTCCCAAGACCTGCTTATTACCTCACTGGCAATCTCTTTGAATTTATCTATAGGAAATGTCGTCTGGCCTACTATTCCTATTTTCCCACCAGGCAGGTTAGGGACATCCTCTATGGAAGAGACAACAAAAGTCTCAGTCTTTCCATAACTAACTAGGCCCTTTACCTCTGGATGTCCCTGCTCTCCGACTATTATGACTTTATATCCCTTGGAGGAGAGAAAGTCTACCATATGTTGAGCTCTAGCAACTAAAGGGCAGGTAGCATCAATGATATCAATGTTCTTCGTCTTTAGTTCATTTATAACCTCTAGGGGGACACCATGAGACCTTATCAATAGAGATTCCCCAGGACTTAAATCGTTAATATCTTCAATCACTCTAAGACCCATACCTTCTAACCTAGAAACCTCTAGTGGGTTATGTATTATTGGACCCAAGGACACAGCCTTTTTACCAGATTTTAATGCCTCTTCCGCTAGGCCAATTGCCCTTCTTACACCAAAACAGAATCCATACTCTCTTGCAAGAATGATCTCCATTATCCCTTCTCCAGTACCCAGATCATATAAGGGCTATTCTCTTTGAAAGATGAAAAATCATAATCTCCATAAAGGGCTTCTACCTTAAAGCTACAAGAGATAAATAGTCTCTCCATTTCATACCTATGGAAGTATCTAAGGAGCATCTCCCTAACGTATCTATTAACACTACCAGACTTATCTATAATATCGTAAAATATGTTAAGCTTTATAAGCTGATGAACAGTATCAAAAAATCTTGTCTCGTATTTATGTAAATACCCACCAAATTCCTCGATAAAAAATAGAGAATTGTGGAAGTAATAATCTTTAGAAGATATCAATTCTGGAGTTATATTAGTAACACTAACTATAAGTCTACCCTTTGGTTCTAGATGCCTATAGACACAAGAGAGGCATTTATCTTGATCTTCTATCGTCAGAAGATGCATAAAAGTATTAAAGGCTATCAATACTCCACCAAAAGACTTTTTGAGATTAAAATCTCTCATATCCCCTTTAACAAACTCGATTCTATTCCTTAGAGAAGGATATTCTTTCCTCAGTTTTCTTCTGGCAATCTTTAACATCTCACTAGAGATGTCCAACCCTACAATACTATGACCATTGGAAGCCAAAGGAAAGAGTATTCTACCTGTACCACAACCAAGCTCTAGTAGAGGAGAAGTAACGTCTTTAAAATACTCTATATAAAAAGAAATATCTTCTACTACACTTCTGTATTCTATGTCGTAGAGCCATGCAAACCTATCGTATTCTGCCATTAATCTATTATCTCTACACCTAGTGTATTCTCCAGCTCATTTAAGGCAAATTTGTGTAGTTCTTCAGAGAATGAAGCCACACAGTTTTTAGGTATAATTACCCTATATCCAAGCATCCTTGCATCATAAGATGTATATAATATACAGATATTAGTCACAACCCCAGTTATAATAAGTTCGTTAATACCAAGCTCTTTAAGAGATATATCTAAGTCTGTGCCCAAAAAGCCACTATATCTTCTCTTTTCTATTATCCTTTCTCCATCCTTAGGCGATAACTCATCTATTATCTGAGCACCCCAAGTTCCCTTAATACAGTGAGGTGGAAATTTATCAAATTCTTTATCAGTCTTTAGATGTGAGTCACATATGTAGAATATACTTAACCCTTTTTCTCTACTAGATAATAATCTCTCTTTTATATACGGGATAGTTCTAGCAGAAAGAGGTGAATACAGGACACCATTAGGATAGACAAAATCATTTAGCATATCTATAATAAGGAGCGCAGTGTTCATACTACTGAATCAGACCTCCCCGTAAGTTTTCAAATTTCATAATCTCTTTACTAAATCCGAGCTTTATTGTTCCTGTAGGACCATTTCTGTGTTTAGCTACTATAACTTCACATGTGCCTTTCTCTGGGGTTTCTTTGTTATAGTATTCTTCTCTATATAGGAATAAGACAAGATCTGCCTCCTGTTCTATAGCTCCACTCTCACGTAGGTCAGATAGTTGAGGCCTCTTATCCTGTCTCTGTTCCACCGCTCTTGACAGTTGGGAAAGTGTGACTACAGGGACATTTAACTCTCTAGCCATAGCCTTTAGATCTCTTGAGATCTTAGAAATTTCTTGGACTCTATTCTCCATCTTTGCTCCAGAATTCATAAGCTGAAGATAATCTATTATAATTAAAGATAAACCAACTTCAGACTTAAGTCTTCTAGCCTTAGCTCTCATCTCTAATACGCTAATATTAGGAGAGTCATCTATATATATGGGAGCCTCAGCTAAAGTATTTATGCTTGTGGTTATCCTTCTCCACTCCCCTTCTGAGAGGTCTCCTACCCTTAACTTATAGTAAGGTATTCCTGCCTCTGCAGAGAGCATTCTCATAGCTACCTGTTCAGAAGACATCTCTAAACTGAAGAGTGCAACTGGTAACTTGAGATTAACACCTACATGATGAGCTATATTTAGACAAAAGGCAGTTTTTCCCATCGAGGGACGTCCGGCAATAACTATAAAGTCAGAGTATTGAAGACCTCCTGTAAGCTTATCAAACTCTTCAAATCCTGTAGGGATACCGCTTAAATAACTATGTTTCCTTGACCTGACCTCTATCAGTTCAAATACATTAAACAGCTCCTCTTTTAGAGGAATGAAATATTGGAAGACCTTACGCTGAGTTACCGCAAAGATGAGTTGCTCTGCCTTATCCATAATGACTGGAACTTCATCATTTTCTTCCTCTGCAAGCTCCTTTATCTTTATCCCAGCTTCTATAAGTTCCCTTAGGATTGCCTTCTCTTGGATTATCTTGGCATGATAAGCAGCATTAGATGGGGTAGGAATCTTATTTAAAAGACTAGAAAGATAAGTATATCCCCCAACAGAGTCCAATAGTCCCTTCTTAGAAAGAAGATCGGAGACACTTATAATATCAACTGGCTCCCCACTTTCAAAAAGCTCTATAATAGCTTCATAGATATCCCTATGTGCCTTTCGATAAAAGCTTCTAGAGTCAAGTATCTCTATTACTTGAGCAATAGCATCTCTAGATAGGAGCATTGCTCCTAAAACTGATTCTTCAGCCTCCAGGTTATGCGGAGGAACCTTTGCCCTTATAACCTCTTCAATTCCCATAATCTACTATTCTTTCTCCACTATTACATTAATTGGAACACTTATACCAAACCCCAACTTTACTGTAACCTCATAGGTCCCTAGATATTTTATCGGTTCTTTTATAACTATCTGATGCTTATCTATATTATAACCCTTTTTGCTCAGCTCTTCTGCAATATCTCCAGAGGTGATGGAACCAAAAAGTTTATTTTCTTCTCCGACTTTTACTTTAAATGATAGAGAAACTCCTTTTAACCTCTCTGCTAATCTCATAGAGGATTCTCTTTCTCTCGCCTCTTTTGTCTCTACAGCACTCTTACGAAGCTCTATATCCTTTATTCTTCCTTTAGTAGATTTGACAGCAAAACCTTTGGGAATCAGATAATTTCTAGCATAACCTTCTGGGACCTCTTTTATTTCTCCAGACCTACCCAAACCAGGTACATCTTTTAATAGTATTACTTCCATAGTTAGTCACTTGTAAATGGCAGAAGCGCCATTATTCTAGCTCTTTTAATAGCTTTTGCCAACTTCCTCTGATGTCTAGCACAGGTACCAGTAGTTCTTCTAGGAAGTATCTTTCCTCTATCTGATATGAAATGTCTTAACCTATCAATGTCTTTATAGTCTATAACAATCTTCTCTGTACAGAATGCACAAACTTTTTTCTTCTGAGCTCTAAAGCGCCTTACTCCCTCTCTTTTTTTATCCTGAGCCATATCTCTCCTTGGAACCCTACTAGAGGGTAGGTGAATATTTGGTATTCGCCTTCACCCTAGGCGATAGTTTAAACTTCCCCTCCTAGATCTATATCAATCTTCTGAGAAATGTCATCTACAAAGGCATCTTCATCAAAAGATGGTATCTCTTCAGGGGTCTCTATCTCTTCTCTAGGTTTACTATCTAGGAATTCAACACGATAAGCTATTATTCTTGGTTTTCTATGTATCTGTCCGTCAGCTCCTTGAAATTTACTTATCTCTAATCTACCCTCAACGCCCACTAATCTACCCTTCTTGAGATAGTTAGCGCATATCTCTGCCTGCTTTCTCCACACAACTATATCTATAAAATCTGTCTCCCTTTCCCCCTCTGGAGTTTTAGACCTTCTATCTACAGCCAAGGTAAAACCTAATACAGGAACTCCAGCTGGGGTATAACGTAATATAGGATCTGCTGTCAATCTGCCAGTCAATATAACATAATTCATAGTTAATCTCTCCGCACTATCATATGTCTTAAACTCTCTTCAGTAATCTTTGCTATTCTATCTAACTCTTTAAGAAGATCATTATTACCCTTAAAATTCATCACGACATAATATCCATCGTAAAATCTCTTTATAGGGTATGCCAACCTCCTCTTACCCCACTTATCTACCCCCTGCACCTCTCCCCC